>NZ_BAABBP010000022.1:0-63065 GCF_039538025.1 Comamonas faecalis | reverse complement strand
GCATCGACCGCGACGCGCTGACGCTGGGCTACGCGGGCGTGTACGGCAGCTTCCTGCTGTTTGCCAAGCGCGCGGAGAAGAAATACGGCGTGCCCGCGCGCGAGATCCTGGTGGAGATGGGCCGCCGCGGCTGCGTGGGCGGGCAGGAAGACATGATCGAGGACACGGCGCTGACGCTGGCGCGTGCGCGTGGGCTGAAGGTGGCTTGAGGAGGAACGACACATGGCACTGAACCCGCAAACCATCGCTCAACTGGCCGAGCACCTGGAGACCTGCCAGCTTGAGGCGCGTGACACGCCCAAGATCACCAACGACCACCCCGACATGGACTGGGATGACGCCTACGCCATCCAGGATGCCATCCTGCAGCGCAAGCTCGCGCGCGGCGCGCGTGTGGTGGGCCTGAAGGCAGGCCTCACCTCGCACGCCAAGATGCAGCAGATGGGCGTGACCGACCCGGTGTTCGGCTTTCTCGTGGACGAGTTCGTCGTTGCCGAAGGCGCGACGGTCAAGACCGGCGAGCTGATCCACCCCAAGGTCGAGCCCGAGATCGCCTTCGTGCTCAAGACCGCGCTCAAGGGCCCGGGCTGCCACATCGGCAGCGTGCTGGCCGCCACCGACTTCGTGATGCCCGGCATCGAGGTCATCGACAGCCGCTACCGCGACTTCAAATTCGACCTGAAGAGCGTGGTGGCCGACAACACCTCGGCCTCGCGCTTCGTCGTCGGCGGACAGCCGCTGCGCGTGCAGGACGTGGACCTGCGCACCGTCGGCCTGGTGCTGGAGAAGAACGGCCAGCCCGTCGCTCTTGGAGCGGGCGCCGCCGTGCTGGGCCATCCGGCCGCGGCCATTGCCGCGCTGGCCAACCACCTGGGCCGCCGTGGCCAGGAGATTCCGGCCGGCAGCCTGATTCTGTCGGGTGGCGCGACCGAGGCCGTGTCCGTGCAGGCCGGCGACAACGTGACGCTGCGCGTGCAGGACATGGGCAGCGTGTCGCTGATCTTCGCCTGAACGCCGGCGCCGCTTTGCTCCATCGTGGGGCAGAGCGGCGCGGCAATCTGCCGTTTATTTCACTTTCACCCCATGGCCACCGGCCATGGGGCGGGGCGGCTGTGCTTTGCGGGCGCGGCCCGCGTCCATCACCATCGAACACAGGAGACAAGCATGCAACGACGCCAATTCATCGCCGCCGGCACAAGCGCTGCGCTGGGCGCCGCATTGCCCGGCCAGGCCTGGGCGCAGTCCGCCTACCTCAGCCGGCCGGTGCGGCTGATCGTGCCGTTTCCGCCGGGCGGCCCCACCGACCAGATGGGCCGCACCGCGGCCAAGGTCATGGGTGAGCAGTTGGGGCAGAGCTTCGTCGTCGAGAACAAGGCCGGCGCGGGGGGCAACATCGGCACCGACGCGGTGGCCAAGGCCCGCCCCGACGGCTACACCATCGGGCTGACTGCCATCAGCAGCCTGGCGCTGTCGCCCTATCTGCGCAGCAGCACGCCGTTCGACGTGGACAAAGACCTGGCGCCCATCTCGCTGGTGGGCACCACGCCCTGCGCGCTGGTCGTGCACCCGGGCGTGCCGTTCGCCGACCTGCAGGGCATGGTTGCCTACGCCAAGGCGCACCCGGGCGAGCTCAGCTACGCCACCTCGGGCGTGGGCACCAGCAACCATCTGGCGGCGGAATACCTGCAATCGGTGGCCGGCATCAAGCTGACCCACGTGCCCTACAAGGGGTCGAGCCAGATCGTCCCCGACCTGCTGTCTGGCACCATTCCGATGAGCATGGAAAGCTCGCTGGTCACTACGCTGCAGCACATCCAGGAAGGCAAGCTGCGCGCGATCGCCGTCACCTCGCCGCAGCGCTCGCGTGCGCTGCCCGACGTGCCGACGGTGGCCGAGTCCGGCTACCCCGGTTTTGCCGTCGAGACCTGGTTTGGCCTGGTCGCGCCCAAGGCAACGCCGGCCGACGTCGTCGACCGCCTGCAGCGCGCCTGGGCCGCAGGCAGCGCCACGGCCGGGGCGCGGGCGGCGTTCGACAGTTTCAGCGGTGACATCCGTGTGCAGACGCCGCAGCAGTTTGCCGACTTCATCCACAGCGAAAACCAGCGTTGGGGTGCGCTGATCCAGCGCCTGGGCATTCGGGCCGATTGATCCCTGCACCTCTTACGACGATTGGAGAACCACCATGCCTTTTGCCCAGATCTACATGCTCGAAGGCCGCACTGAGGAGCAGAAGAAAGCCGTGATCGAAAAAGTCACCCAGGCCCTGGTCGAAGCCGTCGGCGCGCCCGTGGCCAACGTGCGCGTCTGGATTCACGACGTGCCCAAGGAGAACTGGGGCATTGCCGGGGTCAGCGCCAAAGAGCTGGGGCGCTGACCGGGCATTTGCCGAGTCGAGGTGAGTGGCTGGCGATAAGCGCCACCGGCAAGGCGTGCCGGGAGTGGGAAACCGGAATTGACTCATTTGATGCAAAATAAAGCATCAAAGGAGTAACGCCATGAAGCCGTCGCCCGCCATTGCCAAGCAGTCCACTTCCGCCGCCGAGCGCGGCGCCCACGCCGGTGCGCACCGCCCTGGCCGCCAGCATGCGGCGTGGCCCAAGCTGGCGTTTTCTGCGCGAGCGCGCCCGCAGGCCAGGGCGGAGGGGTTTTTTCTCGACGCTTTCGAGGCCGAGCAGATCGTGCTGATCAAGACCGTCAAGGACGGCCTGCCGTCGTCTCTGGTGTACCAGCTGGCCGAGCGCATGCGCGTGCCCAAGGAGCGCCTGATGAGCACGCTGGGCCTGCCGCGCGCGACCATTCAGCGCAAGGTGGCGCAGAGCACGCTGCTGGGGCCTGATGAGTCGTCGCGCGTGCTCGGCATGACGCGGCTGATCGGCCAGGCGCAGGCCATGGTGCGTGAATCTGGGGCCGCCGAAGGGTTTGATGCCGCCGCCTGGGTGGCCGGCTGGCTGGAGCAGAGCGTTCCCGCGCTGGGCGGGCACCGGCCCGCCGAGTTCATGGATACGGCCGAGGGCCAGGCCCTGGTGTCGCAGCTGCTCGCGCGCGCGCAAAGCGGCGCCTACGCATGACGGTGGCGCTGTGGCGCATCGGCGTCGACACGGCCAGCGACACCGCCGACGATCTCGGCGGCAAGGGCGCGGCCATTACCGGCGGGCGCTGGAACCGCCCCGACCATCCCGTCGTGTACTGCGCGTCCAGCATTGCCCTGGCGGTGCTGGAGACCGTGGTGCACCTGGGGCTGCAGGACTTGCCGCTCAACCGCTACCTGGTGCGCATCGACGTGCCGCAGGCGTTGTGGGACGCCCGCAAGCGGGACACGCATGCCACGCTGGCCGTGGGCTGGGATGCACTGCCGGCCGGCAAGGTGTCGCTGGATGCGGGCGACGCCTGGCTCAAGTCCAACGACGGCCTGCTGTACCAGGTGCCCTCGGTGATCGTTCCCGAAGAGGGCAATCTGCTCATCAACCCCAGGCACCCGGACGCTGCCAGGCTGGTGGCCGTCAAGCTGCGCCGCTGGCAGTACGACGCACGCTTGCACGCGGCCGGGCCATAGCGCAGTTCGGCGCATTGCCACTGATGGTGTCAGGTGCGGGCCATCTTCAGAGCAAAAAGGGAGTGGTCATGCGGGCGCCTGGTGCAGCGCCCATGCCAGCGCCCGCTGCGTGGCGGGCGCCATGCTGCTGCCGTGGTCGGCGCCGGCCAGCGTGGCAAAGCGCAGATCCAGGCCCGGCGCGCGCGACCTGCGGGCGACCTGGTCGAGCACCTGATCGCCCGCGTAGCTCAGCCCCACCAGCACCGCCGCTGGCGTACCCGGGTTCGGGCCGCGGGCATGGCAGGGCCGTGGCGCGCAAGGTGCGAGAGAGAGGTCATGGAATGCTGGTTTGTCGCAAATCAAATTTGAACTGAGAGTGATTTGCATTAATTATTTGCAGTGGCTAGCATCGCACGGATTTTCTGTGGCGCCATTTGCCGCAGCAACAAGATGTTTGCGCCCGCGCGCCGCGTTTGCATGTCCCCGTCGTCCGTATCCTCCGCATCGGCCCACCCCAGGCCTGCGCCCGCCGAGCAGGCGCTGCACCGGCACCTGGCGTGCCTGCATGCGCTGCGCCCGGGCCTGCATCTGCGCTGCGAGGACGGGCGCGAGCGCCGCGACATGACGGTGCAGGCCGAGGTCGGCGCGGGGCTGCGCATCGTCGTGCTGCTCGAAGGCGTGGTGGATCTGTCCTATGGCACGGTGCGCGTGGCGTTGTCGCAGCGCAGTGCCGGCGCCAGCGCCGCGCTGGTGGCGCTGGCCGAGCCCGAGTGCTTCACGCGCCGCGCGCGCCGGGGTGTGTATTCGCGCCGCGTCACCCTGGGTCTGGGCGGCGACTGGCTGGCCCAGGCAGAGGGCGAGGGGGGCGCCACGCCCGAGCTGGCGCATTTCATGCGCCACCACCTGGCCACGCGGCGCTGGCAGCCGTCGCCGCGCGCGGCGGCCCTGGCCGAGCAGGTCGTGCGCCCGCCGCCGCTGGTGCCGCTGCTGCAGCGCATGTACCTGGAGAGCCGCGCGCTGGAGCTGGTGGGCGAGGCGCTGGGCAGCCTGTGCCTGTGCGCGCCCGTCCACCCCGCGTCGCCCCAGCTGCGCCCGCATGAGCACCAGCGCCTGCGCGCGCTGCACGACTTCCTGGCATCGGGCCAGGCTGATGCGCTGTCGCTGGACGCCATTGCGCGCCACGCGGGCGTGAACCCCAACACCTTGCAGCGCCAGTTCCGCGCGGTCTATGGCACGACGGTGTTCGCGCACCTGCGCGAATGCCGCCTGCAGCGCGCGCGCCAGGCGCTGGAGCGCGACGGCGTCACCGTCGGCCAGGCCGCGCTGGTGGCCGGCTACACCAGCGCGGCCAACTTTGCCACCGCATACCGGCGCCGCTTCGGCCTGGCGCCCAAGTGGGCGCGGGCACGGGTGTAGCGCGAGCCTGGCGCAAACATCTTTGTTGCCCGCGCAAACCCCGGGCGGGGGGCGGGATGGAACAATCTTTACATTCGTTAATGAAAATCATTCGCTTTAAAGAGAGTCCTATGGCAATCAAGGCAGAGCGCCCGTCGTGGCGATTGCAGACCGTGGCGGTCGCCGCCGCGCTGCTGTGCATGCAGGGTGGGGTGCAGGCGCAGGTAGCGGCACCGGCGCCGGACGGCCAGGCCGCCACGCTGCCCGTGGTGGAGGTGCTGGGCACGGCCGAGAACGCGTGGAAGCAGGCGCCGGGCGTGTCCACCGTGACGCGCGAGGATCTGGACGCGCAGCCGACCAACGACCTGGCGCAGGTGCTGCGCGAGCAGCCTGGGGTCAACTTCACCAGCAATTCCTCCAGCGGCCAGCGCGGCAACAACCGCCAGATCGACCTGCGCGGCATGGGGCCGGAGAACACGCTGATCCTGGTCGATGGCAAGCCCGTCAACAGCCGCAGCGCGGTGCGCTATGGCTGGCGCGGCGAGCGCGACACGCGCGGCGACATGAACTGGGTGCCGCCCGACGCGATCGACCAGATCGAGGTGCTGCGCGGCCCGGCCGCCGCGCGCTACGGCAATGGCGCCGCCGGCGGCGTGGTCAACATCATCACCAAGGGCATACCGGACAAGCTCGGCGGCAGCGCCACGCTGTACTACAGCCTGCCCGAGGATTCGCGCGACGGCGCGGCGCAGCGCACCAGCTTCTCGCTGGCGGGGCCGCTGTCCGGGCAGCTGGGTTTTCGCCTGAGTGGCAACATTGCCAAGACCGACGCCGACGCCTGGGACATCAACGCCGGCCACGCCTCGACCCGCACCGGCATCTATGCCGGCACCTTCCCGGCCGGGCGCGAGGGCGTGCGCAACCGCGACCTGTCGGCGCGGCTGACGCTCAAGCCCGCGGCGGGGCACACCATCGACTTCGATGCCGCGTACGCGCGCCAGGGCAACATCTACGCCGGCGATACGCAGAACACCAACAACTTCACGGTCAACGCCGCTGGCGACCTGGTTGCCACGTCGCAGCGCGTGTGGGATGCGCTGGGCTCGGAGACCAACCGCATGACGCGCTCCACCTATGCCCTCACGCACAAGGGGCAGTACGATTTCGGCAGCTCCAACGCCTACCTGCAGTACGAGCGCACGCGCAACCGCCGCATGGACGAGGGCCTGGCAGGCGGCACCGAGGGGCTGTTCTCCAGCGACCACTACAGCACCGCACGGCTGTCCATCCTCACGGCGCACGCCGAGGCCAGCGCACGCGGCAAGTGGGGCAGCCTCGCCCACGTCATGACCGTGGGCGGCGAATGGGTGGATCAAAGGCTCGACGACGCCAACTCGGTCACCCAGACCACGACCGAGGCGGGCAGCGTGCCGGGCATCACCGGCGCGGGCCGCTCCAGCAAAATCTCCGCGCGCATCGCTTCGTTGTTCGTAGAGGACAACATCGAGGTCACGCCCTCCACGCTGCTGACCCCCGGCCTGCGCGTGGATCGGCACAGCACAGTGGGCACCAACTGGAGCCCGTCGCTGAACCTGTCGCACTACCTGGACGACCGCATCACGCTCAAGGCCGGCGTGGCCCGGGCCTACAAGGCGCCCAACCTCTACCAGCTCAACCCCAACTACCTGCTGTACAGCCGCGGCATCGGCTGCTGGGGCGCTGGCGGCTCCTGCTACCTGCAGGGCAACGCCGGCCTGAAGGCCGAGACCAGCATCAACAAGGAGCTGGGCGTGGAATACGCCGACGACCGGCTGCTGGCGGGCCTGACCCTGTTCCACAACGACTACCGCAACAAGATCGAGGCGGGCACCGCGCCGGTGGGCAACGCCGTCGGCGGCAGCAACGGCAGCTATGCCAACGCCGACATCTTCACCTGGACCAACGTGCCCAAGGCGGTGGTCTCGGGCGTGGAGGGCTCGTTCAACATCAAGCTGTCGCCGGCGCTGAAGTGGAGCAACAACCTCACCTACATGGTGCAGAGCAAGAACAAGGCCACGGGCGAGCAGTTGTCCATCATTCCCAGGTACACGGTCAATTCGCGTGTCGAGTGGCGCGCCACCGCAGCGCTGCAACTGCTGGGCTCGGTCACCTGGTATGGCAGGCAAAAGCCCAACAAGCTCGACTACCAGGGCCTGGCGCTGACGGGCGAGGAGACGCAAAGCCTCTCGCCCTACGCGCTGGTCGGCGTGGGCGCGCGCTACAGCTTCACCAAGGACGTCACGCTCACCGCCGGCATCGACAACCTGTTCGACAAGCGCCTGTACCGCAAGGGCAATGCCGTGGGGGTGAACAACCCGCGCACCATCTACGGCGCCGGCGCGGCCACGTACAACGAACCGGGGCGCTCGTTCTACGCGGCGCTGGGCGCGCGGTTCTGAACGCGGGCCGGCCAGCGCCCGGCCCGGGGCTCAGGTGCCGCCGACGAAGGGGTTGGTCTCGCGCTCGCGCCCGAAGGTGCTCTCCGGCCCGTGGCCGGGGATGAACACCGTGTCGTCGCCCATGGGCCACAGGCGCTGGGTGATGCTGTCGATCAACTGCTGGTGGTTGCCCTGGGGAAAGTCGGTGCGGCCGATGCTGCCGGCGAACAGCACGTCGCCGACGAAGCAGCGCTTGATCTGCGGCGCGTGGAACACCACGTGGCCCGGCGTGTGGCCCGGGCAGTGGCGCACGTCCAGCGTCTCGCGGCCGATGCTGACCTGGTCGCCGTCGTGCAGCCAGCGCGTGGGCGTGAACGCCAGCGCCGGGGGAAAGCCGAACATGGCGCTTTGCTGCGGCAGGCCGTCGATCCAGAACTGGTCGCCCTCCTGCGGGCCGATGATGGGCAGATGCAGCCGCTGGGCCAGCTCGCCGGTGCCGCCGGCATGGTCGATGTGCGCGTGGGTCAGCCAGATGGCCTTGAGCGAGACGCCCAGGCGCCGCGCCGCGCTCTCGATGCGCTCCAGGTCGCCGCCGGGGTCGATGACGGCCGCCTCCATCGTCTGGTCGCACCAGACGAGCGAGCAGTTCTGCTGGAAGGCGGTGACGGGAATGGTCAGGTAATGCAGCATGGCCGGCGATGATAAGGGCCAGGGCAAAGCGGCGCCGGCGCCGTAGCCCGCGTTTTCGCACGACAATCGCGCTCGGCAGGGCAAAACGCCCGCCGGGACGCGGACACCGAGGCTCCGCGGCCAGATAGAAAACGGAGACACGGTGAGGGCAGCAATGCATGGCGGTGCAACCAGGCGCAGGTGGGTAGCCACCGTCTGCGCCTGCGCGTGGCTGCTCTACGTTCTGGCCACTGCCTTTGCACCGCCGCCGGCGCTTGCGGCAGCGCACCAGGACGCCCCGCCGTGGGCGGCGGACCTGTGCTCGCAAGCCCATGGCGCGGCGCAGGAGCCCGCCGCGCCGGATCAGCCCGCCTGCACGCACGACCTGTGCTGCCTGCTGGGCTGTGCCCTGCACCATGGCGCGGCCGCGGCGCCGTGCCCGCCGATGCCGCCCGCCGCCGCGGCGGCGCGCGCGCCCGGGTTCGCGCGAACCGACCCGGCGCAGCTGCCCGGCACCATGCACGCCCTCCTGCCCGGCCCGCGCGGGCCGCCGGACACCGCGGGTTGACCCGCGCAGCACGCGCTGCGCTTCTTGACCAACGCACGCGGCGCTCTGCCGCCGTGCGCATGCGTTGGCGTTTCGCCTGTTTGTCCACTGCGGGCCGGTTGTCCGGGTGCATCACCGCACCCGGGCCGGCCGAGGAGTTCCCATGTCCACCCATCCCTTTTCCAGACCCGTGCGCACCGCGTGGTGGGCGCTGCTGGCGGCGTCGTGCGGCGTCGCGACGCATGCGCAGCCGGCGCCCGCCACCGACGCACCGTCGCTGCCCATGGTCACCGTAACCAGCGCCGAGCCGGGGTCGCCCACCGTGCCCAGCGTCGCGCGGCTGCGCGGCGCCATCGAACAGACCGCCGGCTCGGTCGGCTTCATCGACAACGCCGTGCTGCTCGACCGCTACCAGTCCAATCTGCGCGACGTGCTGCAGGACGCGCCGGGCGTGCTCGCGCAAAGCCGCTACGGGCAGGAGATGCGCCTGTCGATCCGCGGCTCGGGCATCGCGCGCGGCTACCACGTGCGCGGCATCGAGCTGCTGCAGGACGGCATCCCGACCAACCTGGCCGACGGCAGCGGCGACTTCTACGAGATCGACCCCATGGGCCTGCGCGCCACCGAGATCTACAAGGGCGGCAACGCGCTGGGCTTGGGCGCGTCCACGCTGGGCGGCGCGATCAACTTCGTCACGCCCACGGCGTACACCGCGCTTGCGCCCAACATCGTGCAGGTCTCTGGCGGCAGCAACGGCAGCGTGCAGACGAGCGGCCAGGTCTCGCGCGTGCTGGGCAAGCTCGATCTGCTGGCCAACTTCACCGCCTCGCACGCCGACGGCTGGCGCGCGCATGAGAGGGGCAACTACGGGCAGTTCAACGGCAACCTCGGCTACCGCCTCGGGCCGTCGGCCGAGACGCGCTTCTACCTCGGCATCTACGCCACCAACCAGCTGCTGCCGGGCACGCTGACGCTGTCCGATGCGCTGGGCGATCCGCGCAAGGCCGGGGCCGGCGTGGTGGCGCAGGACCAGGCGCGCGACATGCGCGTGCAGCGGCTGGCCAACCGCACCAGCGTGACTCTGGCTGGCGTCCGGCTGGACGTGGACAGCTGGCTGATCCACACCGACATGTTCCACCCGATCTTCCAGGTGCTGACCACCGAGGGCGACACCTGGGGCGTCGCGCCGCGCTTGCGCAGCGACTGGCAACTGGGCGGCCGGCGCAACGAGCTGACCCTGGGCGCGCGCCTCGTCGGCGGCAGCTACGCGGCGCGGCGCTTCGTCAACGTCGGCGGCGCGGCGGGCGCGCCCACGCTCGACGCGCGGCAGAAGGCGCTGAACGTCGAGACCTATCTGGAGAACCGCAGCTTCGTCACGCCGCAGCTGGCCGTCGTCGCGGGCCTGAAGGCGCTGCGCCACGAGCGGCGCTACACCGACCGCAGCAGCGGCGCATCCGACGAGGCCCGCTACAGCGGCGTGAACCCGAAGATCGGCCTGCTGTGGACTGCGCGCGAGCAGGTGCAGGTGTTCGCCAACCTGACGCGCAGCCAGGACGTGCCCGACTTCACCGACCTGACGCAGACCTTCGGCGCAGCGAGCCGCTTCACGCCGCTGGCCTCGCAGCGCGCTTGGACGGCCGAGGTCGGCACGCGCGGTGCGCAGGGGCCGCTGCGCTGGGATCTGACCTATTACCGTTCGCGGGTGCGCGGCGAGATGCTGCAGTACACGGTAGATCCCACGGTGCCGGCCTCGACCTTCAATGCCGGGCGTACCCTGCACCAGGGCATCGAGCTGGGCGCCACGCTCACGCTGGCGCGCAACCTGTTGGCGGCAAACGCGGGCGACCGGCTGGAACTGAGCCAGCTGTGGAACTGGAGCGATTTTCGCTTCCAGGGCGATCCGCAGCATGGCAACAACGCCATTCCCGGGCTGCCGCGCAACGTGCTGCGCACCGCGCTGACCTATGCGCGCGCCGACGGCTTCTACGTTACGCCCACGCTGGACTGGGTGCCCGGCGGCGCATGGGTCGATTACGCCAACACGCTGAAGACGCCGAGCCATGCGCTGCTGGGTCTGAAGTTTGGCGCGGCGCTGCGCGACGACCTGTCGTTCTACCTGGATCTGCGCAACCTCACGAACCGGCGCTACGTCGCCGACTTCGCGCCGGTGCTCGATGCCGGCGCCGCCCCGGCCAGCACCTTCTACCCGGGTATCGGCCGCAGCATCTATGCCGGCATGCGCTATCAGTTCTGACACAGGGAGCCAATCATGAAAACTTTCACCACAGGCCTGCCGGCCAGCCAGGTGGTGGACGAGCGCGCATGGATGCGGCTGCTCAAACGCACGCACGCGCCGCGCTACGCCCAGCTGTACGGCGGCGCGCCGGCGAGCGCGCAGGCCAGGGCGCCGGAGCAGGCGCTCGATCCGCGCTGCCTGGACGGCAAGGTGGTGTGCATCTCCAAGGCGCAGAAGAAAATGTCGCTGGTCGTCGACGGCAGGGTGCTGTTCACGCGCGAGACGCGCTTTGCCCGCCCCGGCTGGGGCAGCCCCGAGGGCGAATTCCGCATCTGGTACATGAACCAGGACACCATCTCCACGCTGTTCGGCGAGCGCACGCCCATGCCCTACGCCATTTTTTACGACGGCAACGTCGCCATCCACTAGGGCCTGTTAACGCTATTTTTGACGGATGCGTTGTGATCAAAAGGGCCACTCGCCAAGGCGCCAGCCGCAGCCAAGGTGCCACCCTTGGCAAGGCTGGCAACGCCGGCGATGGCCCTTTTGATCGCAACCCGAAGGGAACATACTCAAAACGGCGCCACTCTTCGTTGCGCTCCTTGCCCAGACACCCAGTCTGGGCTGCGTCGCACGTCTCGATTGACGCCGTTTTGAGTATGTTCGCACCGCCAAAAATAGCGTTAACAGGCCCTACTCCGACGACTTCGGCCAGGTCGGCTACCAGGGCGGCTCGCACGGTTGCAGCCAGCTGCGCGACTACCAGAGCGCGCACTGGCTGTTCGAGCAGGTGCGGGTGGGCGACAAGGTCGTCGTCTACTGACGAGCACGGCCGCCCCGGCGCGCAAAAGGCTTTGCCCCGCGCCCGCGCGGTGGGGGCTGCGACAATCACGCCCCATGAACACCTTTGCCCCTCTGACCAACGACACTTTTTTGCGTGCCTGCCGCCGCCAGGCGACCGACTACACGCCGCTGTGGCTGATGCGCCAGGCCGGGCGCTACCTGCCCGAGTACAAGGCCACGCGCGCCAAGGCCGGCAGCTTCATGGGCCTGGCCACCAACGTCGACTACGCCACCGAGGTCACGCTGCAGCCGCTCGACCGCTTCGCGCTCGATGCCGCCATCCTGTTCAGCGACATCCTGACCGTGCCCGACGCCATGGGCCTGGGCCTGACCTTTGCCGAGGGCGAGGGCCCGCGCTTTGCCAGGACGGTGCGCACCGAGGCCGACGTGGCCGGGCTGGCCGTGCCCGACATGGACAAGCTGCGCTACGTGTTCGACGCCGTCACCAGCATCCGCCGCGCATTGAACGGCCGCGTGCCGCTGATCGGCTTCTCGGGCAGCCCCTGGACGCTGGCCTGCTACATGGTCGAGGGCCGCGGCAGCGACGACTACCGCCAGGTCAAGACGCTGATGTACAGCCGCCCGGACCTGATGCACCGCATCCTGGCGGTGAACGCCGACGCCGTGGCCCAGTACCTGAACGCGCAGATAGCCGCCGGCGCCCAGGCGGTGATGGTGTTCGACAGCTGGGGCGGCGTGCTGGCCGACGGCATGTACCAGCGGTTCAGCCTGGACTACACGCGCCGCGTGCTGGCGCAGCTCAAGCGCACCGGCGTTCATGGTGAGGACGTGCCGCGCATCTGCTTCACCAAGGGCGGCGGCATCTGGCTGGACGACATGAAGGATCTCGACTGCGAGGTGCTGGGCCTGGACTGGACGGCCAACCTGGGCCGTGCGCGCGCCGTCGTTGGCGGCCAGGCCGGCGGCCCGGGCAAGGCGCTGCAGGGCAACATCGACCCCAACGTGCTGTTCGCCCCGCCCGAGCTGGTGGCCGCGCAGGCGCGCGCCGTGCTCGACAGCTTCGGCGCACCGCACACCGACCGCGCCACCACCGGCCCGACGCACATCTTCAACCTCGGCCACGGCATCAGCCAGTTCACGCCGCCCGAGCACGTGACGGCGCTGGTCGAGACGGTGCACGGCTACTCGCGCCAGCTGCGCCAGGCGCAAGCAGGCTGACGCGGCCGGGTGTGTTGCATTTGGTACATCTTGTTGTCGTTGCAACCTGCCCGGGCAAGAAGATTGGCACAGCCCTGTCATGCTGGTCGAAGCCCGCGTAAGTCATTGATTTGTCGTGTAATGCCCGCGTTGCCGCTTTCGTGGGCAAACCAGCCAAACCCAGCACCGACAAGGCTTTGGGTGATTTGTTCGACAGATATCAACAAAGTTATCCACAAAAATTCGGGACTTGTTTCAGATTCACTGGAAAATCAAGCACTTGCCGGCTTTTCTGGAAGTGCAGCCCCTCGGGCGATCGAGCGGCTAGCACATTTTGGCGGTGTCCAGACTATTGACAGCGCAGTTGTGCACACGATAGCGCGAGCGGGGTGGCTTTTTCACCCAAGGGCAAACATGCTGCCCGGCCTGCCGGATGGGTGATGCAAGACATTGATTTCCATCATTTTTTCCATACTCCATTGGTGTACTTCGGTTTGGCCATGCATCACGTCGATCTGGCGAAAAGACGAGATGGTCAGCCGCTATCAACAAAGTTATCCACAGGAAGCGGTCGTGCGACGAAATCGCCGATGAATCAAGGTCTTGCGACGTGAATGCCGACACCACTTCAACAAGCGACGCCAAGTCGAGCCCGACGCAGACCGTGCTCGTCGCGGTGCAGACGCCGGTGCACAGCGGCATGGCGCAGCTGCTCAGCTACGCCCACCCGGTGGCACTGGCGCCGGGCACGCTGGTGCGCGTGCCGCTGGGCGCGCGCGAGGTGCTGGGCGTGGTCTGGGACGGCGAGCTGCCCCCGCAGCAGGGCGGCGACGGCCTGCGCCCCGTGGCCGGTGTGCTGGACGGCCTGGCGCCGCTGGATGCGCGCTGGCGCCGCCTGGTGGCCTTTGCGGCCCACTACTACCAGCGCAGCCTGGGCGAGCTGGCGCTGTCGGCGCTGCCGCCGCAGCTGCGCGAGCTCAGCGCCGAGCAGCTGGCGCGGCGCCTGCGCCGCCCGCCGCCCAACGCTGCCGCAGTGGCTGATGCGGCGACGGCCGCTGCCACCATCACGCTAAGCGCCGAGCAGGCCGGCGCGACCGAGGCCATTGCCTCGCAGCCCGGGCCATTTTTGCTGTTCGGCAGCACCGGCAGCGGCAAGACCGAGGTCTATCTGCACAGCGTTGCCCGGGCGCTGGCCGACGACCCGCGGGCGCAGGTGCTGGTGATGGTGCCCGAGATCAACCTCACGCCCCAGCTGCAGCAGCGCTTTGCCGAGCGTTTCGCGCCGCTGTACGGCCCGCAGGCCATCGTCAGCCTGCACAGCGGCATGACCAACCCGCAGCGCCTGGCCAGCTGGCTGGCCGCGCACAGCGGCCAGGCGCGCATCGTGCTGGGCACGCGCATGGCGGTGTTCGCCAGCCTGCCGGGCCTGGCGCTCATCGTCGTCGACGAGGAGCACGACGCCAGCTACAAGCAGCAGGAGGGCGCGCGCTACTCGGCACGCGACCTGGCGCTGTGGCGCGGCAAGAACGCGGGCGCCAAGGTCATCCTGGGCAGCGCCACGCCGTCGCTGGAGAGCTGGCACGCCAGCGACCCGGCCGTTGGCCGCTACCAGCGCCTCGAAATGCCCAGCCGCATCGGCGCCGGCGAGCTGCCGCGCCTGCGCCTGGTAGACATGGGCCAGCAGCCGCGCGGGGCGGTGTTCTCGCCGCCGCTCTTGGGCGCGATCACCGCGCGCGTGGAGCAGGGCGAACAATGCCTGGTGCTGCTCAACCGCCGCGGCTTCGCGCCCGTGCTGCACTGCGGCGCCTGCGGCTGGAAGAGCGATTGCCCGCACTGCAGCGCCCACCAGGTCTTTCACAAGGTGGACCGCACGCTGCGCTGCCATCACTGCGGCAGCACCCAGCGCGTGCCGCGCGCCTGCCCGGCCTGCGGCAACCCCGACATCGCGCCCGTGGGCCGCGGCACCGAGCAGCTCGAAGAGCAGCTGGCGCACCTGCTGCGCAACGTCATCACGCCCGAGCGGCGCGCGGCGCGCGTGGCGCGCATCGACGCCGACACCACCAAGACCAAAGGCGCGCTGCAGGAGCAGCTGGCGCAGGTGCACGCCGGCGAGGTCGACGTGCTCGTCGGTACGCAGATGGTGGCCAAGGGCCATGACTTTCGCCGCATCACGCTGGTGGCCGCTGTGCAGCCCGATGGCGCGCTGTTCTCCAGCGACTTTCGCGCGCCCGAGCGCTTGCTGGCGCTGCTGATGCAGGCGGGCGGGCGCGCCGGGCGCGACGCGCGCTACGTTGCCGCGCAGCAGACCCGCCCTGAACTGTGGGTGCAGACCTGGCACCCCGATCACCCGCTGTTTGCCGCGCTGCGCCGCCACGACTGGCCGCAGTTCGCCGCGCAGCAGCTGGCCGAGCGCCGCCAGGCCGGCATGCCGCCATTCGCCTACCAGGCGCTGGTGCGCGCCGATGCACGCACCCAGGAGGCGGCCCAGGGCTTTCTGCAGGCGGCAGGCGACGCGGCGCGCGGCGCGCAGCTGCCCGGCGTCGACCAGGTGTTTCTCTACCCGCCAATTCCGCTGGCCGTGCAGCGCGTGGCCAACGTCGAGCGCGCGCAAATGCTGATCGAGAGCGCCAGCCGCACCGCGCTGCAGCGCTTCCTGGCCGCGTGGCAGCCGCTCTTGCACGCCGAGCGCCGCCAGCACAAGGGACTGGTGCGCTGGCTGGTCGACGTCGATCCGCAGGGAATTTGAGCTTGGAAACCCGTTGCTGGGCTTATCAACCGGCATCGCGGCGAGGGCGCCTCTCCCACAGAGGGGGAATGGATTCCGTGGGAGCGGCGCCCTCGCCGCGATGAATGCCCTGATGGTTTAGGCGAGACGCTGAACGCGCCCTCAGCTCTGCACCGTCCGCGACAGCGCGCCGATGCGCCAGCCGCCCAGCTCCAGCAGCGCACCAAAGGCGTCGGACATCAGATAGGCGTATTCCACCGGTCGCTGTATGCCGATCGCGTCCTGCAGCACCGGCGCGGTGGCCGGGTGGCACATCAGCAGGCCGCCGTCCTGCAGCTGCGCCAGCCAGGCGCGCATGTGCACGGCGTAGGCGCTCAGCGTGGGCGCGTCGAAACCGTAGACGCCGGCAAAGCCGTGATTGGTCTGCAGCCCGGCGCGGCGCCACTGGCGCGTGGCGGCGCGCCCGCCCAGCAGCGCAATGACGGCGGCCTTGGTGTCGCGCCACAGACTGCCGGCGGGCACCGTGGAGCGCAGCCACGGCATCTGGTCGGCGCGGTAGCGCGCCTGCAGCTCGGCCAGCAGCGCATGGCGCACGCCGGGCAGCTGGTGCACGTGCTGGTGGCCGTCGATGAAGTCGGGCGCGCTGCCCACGGCGTCTTCGAATGCGTCGAGCTGGGCGCGCCACAGCGGCCGCATCTGCGCCGCGCCAAGGCGCCCGGTGTAGGCGCGCGCCAGCACCTGGTGCAGGCTGTGTGCGGGGTAGTGGCCGCCGTGGCTCTCGGTCAGGTTGAAGTGCAGGCCCAGCTGCAGCGCCGGGCGCAGGGGCAGCAGTTGGGCGACGGCCTCGCGCCAGCGCGGCGACGTGGTCATGCAGCTGGTGGCCGACAGGCGCCCGGCGCGCGCCAGATGCAGCACGGCGTCGTCGATCAGCGCGTCCTGTGCGTAATCGTCGGCGCACAGGACGAGGGTACGGGAGGGGGAATTCATGTTGTCGTATGACGGGCCTTGAAGGCCCAGAACTTGCTCAGCACGAAGGTGCCAATGGCCACCAGCAGCAACACGGCCAGCAGGCTCCACAGGTAATGCCAGTGCAGCCAATGGAGTGCCGCGGCGTACAAAAGTTCATTGATCGCGAAACCCAGGCTGGCAACGGCAAAGTAGCGCGCAACGACCGGCCAGCCGCGCGCGCCGCTGCCGGAAAAAGTGAGCAGAGCATGGCCGTTGTAGCTGACGACGAAGGCCACCAGGAACGCCAGTACATTGGCCGCCAGCGGCGCCAGGCCCAGCAGCGCCACCAGCAGCGCCACCACCGCCAGGTGGGTGGCCGCGGCCGCGCCGCCCACCAGGACGAACTGCACGGGCTGGGGCAGGCGCAAGAGCGCCTGGGCGAGCGCCGCGCGGCTCATGGCCGCTCGCGCAGCGGGCTGTGATCCTCGTCGCGCGCCACCAGGTAGGCGGGGCGCTGCTTGACCTCGTCGTAGATACGGCCGATGTATTCGCCCAGGATGCCGATCGACATCAGCTGCACGCCCGAGAACAGCATGATGGCCGCGGCAAGCGTCGGCCAGCCCTCCAGGTCGGCGCCGAACAGCAGGGTGTCGAGCACGATGAGCAGGCCGTAGGCGAGCGCGATGAGCGCGATCACGCTGCCCATCACGCTCCACAGCCGCAGCGGCAGCGTGGTGAACGAGATCAGCCCCAGCAGCGCCAGCGATCCCAGGCGGCGCAGGTTGAAGCTGGACTGGCCGGCCGCGCGATCCGCCGGCACGAAGGGCAGGGCCGCGCTCTTGAAGCCCACCCAGGCGTACAGCCCCTTCATGAAGCGCTGGCGCTCGGGCAGCGCCTTGAGCGCGTCGGCCACGCGCCGATCCATCCAGCGGAAGTCGCCCGCGTTGGGCGGCACCTTGACGTGGCTGCCCGCGTTGAGCACGCGGTAGAACAGCCCGGTGCCCACGCGCTTGGTGCCGCTCTCGCCGCCGCGGTCGGCAATCACGCCGTAGACCATGTCAAAGCCCGCCAGCCACAGCTGGTGCATCTGGGGCAGCAGGTCGAGCGGATGCTGGAAGTCGGCGTCGATCAGCAGCACCGCGTTGCCGCGCGCGTGGTCGATGCCGGCGGTGAGCGCCGCCTCCTTGCCGAAGTTGCGCGACAGCGCGATGTAGCGCAGCGGCAGGCCGCTGCCTTGCGCCAGGCGCAGCGCCACCTCGTGCGTCGCGTCGCGGCTGCCGTCGTTGACGATGATGATCTCGAACTCGGCAGTCAGCGGCTGCACCGCCTGCGCCAGCGCGCGCACGAAGCGCTCCAGGTTGGCCTCCTCGTTGTGCGCCGGCACCACGCACGACAGGCGCAGCGGCGCGCGCGGCAGCGGCGGCGGCGGCGCTGCCGGCGCAAACGCGGCGTGGTAGTCGCTGCAGGGCAGGGCGCTGTCGGGGGCGTGCGTCTCAGTCATGGTGCGATTGTGTCCTGACGCAACGGCACTTCAGCGCTTCGGACCATCGACGTCGAATACCGCATAGGCAAACGGCGTCGGGCGCGGAAAGCGCCAGCCGCTGCGCTGCGCCTCCAGCATGTGGGCAGTGGCCGGCAGCCCCTGCGCGGCCAGCCATTGCTGCGCCTCCAGCATGCAGGCGCTGGCGGCGGGCAGTTGGCCAGCCCGCACCGGGCCCAGCGGGCACAGCAGCAGGCCGGGGCGTGCCTGCCAGTCGGTCAGGCCCAGCAGGCGGGCGCGCTCGCCGTCGGGCAGGCCCGGCACCGTCAGCAAACGGGGCTGGGCGTAGAAGGTCAGCATGGCGTTTTCGGCCCAATCGCCGCCCACCCAGGCCAGCCGCTGGCCGGGATGGCGCTGTTGCCAGTCGTGAACGATGGCGCGCGCCGCCTGCGCCGTAGGGCGGTAATAGCCCAGGTCGCCCTTGCGCGCGTTCATGGCGGCTGACACCAGCGCCAGCACCAGCACCAGTGCCAGCACCGGCCACCAGGCGCGGCCCAGGCGCGCCAGCGCGCCGTCCTGCGCCAGCGGGTACAGCGTGTGCAGGTTGCGCAGCCACAGCAGCGCGAACGCGTAACCGATCGGAATCGCCCAGGGCGTGGACAGCTCGGCGACGCCGGCCATGCCGAACGCCAGCGTCAGCGCCCAGGGCATGAAGGCCAGCCAGAACAGCGTGTCGCCGCCGCCCCGGGGCAGCCAGCTGCGCCACAGCAGCTGCGCGGCGCAGCGCAGCCAGGGCTGGCCGCTGGCGCGCGACTGCAGCCGCGCCCACACCAGGCACAGCGCCAGCCACGCGGGCAGCCAGTAGAACAGCGGCGACAGCGCAAAGCGCGCCACGTAGCGCCAATTGGTGCTCCCGCCGCCCTGGTCCATCGCGTACTGCAGCGGCGCCCAGTCGTGCGACGCCACCCAGGCCAGGTGCGGTGCCATCGCCAGGCCAAAGGCCGCCAGCGCCACATAGGGGCGTGGGGTCGCCAGCCAGCGCCGCCCGTCGGCGTTGAGCAGCGTGGGCACGAGGAAGCCCGCGAGAAAGACCCCGCTGTAGTACTTGCTCAGCATGCAGGCCGCGGCCACCAGGCCCAGCGCAATGCTGCTGGCCAGGCCGCGCCAGCCGCGCCCCTGCCAGCTGGCCAGCAGCAGCGCCGCCGCCCAGGGCCACAGCGCCAGCAGCTGGCTGTTGGCGTTGAACTTGCCCGCCAGGCTGGTGTAGGGAAAGCTCCACAGCAGCAGCAGCGCGCCCCAGGGCGCCAGCCGCCCCAGCTGCAGCCGCCGGCCCAGCGCCCACACGCCCAGCAGGCCGACGAAGACGTTGGCGTAGGACAGCAGCCGGTAGGCCCAGTCCGTCTGCGGCCAGACCATGAACCACAGCCCCGCGACCCAGGCAAAAAACGGCGGATGCTTGTGCGTGCCCCAGCGCAGCGGCTGGCCCCAGGCCACGTTCTCCAGCATGTCGTTGTAGCCGTCCAGGTTGGCGCCGGAGAGCCAGGACGCCAGCGCCCAGGCAAGGCAGGCGGCCAGCAGCCACCAGGCCAGGCGGTGGGCAGGCAGGCCCACAGAGGGGTTGAAGGTCATGGAGGAGGTCATTTCAGAATCAGGTCAGCAGCGCCACGAAGGCAGAAAAACTCAGAAACGCCAGCACCGTGCTCACCAAAATAATGCGTGCCACGCGCCCGCCGTGGGCCTGGAAGCGCTCGGCCAGCAGCGACACGTTGCTGGCGCTGGGCAGCGCCGCCAGCAGCACCAGTACCACCACGGTCGTGGGCTCAATCGGCGCGCCCAGCGCCGCGGCGCCGTGCGCCAGCGCCCACACCAGCAGCGGGTGGGCGACGAGCTTGACCAGCGCCGGTGGCCAGTATTGGCGCGCCGGCACCCATTCGTGCTGGTTGATCTGTGAGCGCGCCAGCACCGTGCCGATGGTGAACAGCGCCACCGGCGATGCGGCGTCGGCCAGCATCGCAATGGTCTTGTCGATTGGCCCGGGCAGGCGCCATTGCAGCCACGACGCGAGCGCCCCCAGCGCGATCGACCAGGGCATGGGGTTGACGGCCATGCCCGCCAGCGCCTTGCGCAGCGCCACGCCCATGCCGTGCGCCCCGGCGCCATCGAGGCGCGACAGCGCGATGCACGCCGAGCTGGTGACCACCAGGTCGACGGTCAGCACGACGATGGTCGGCCCGGCGCTGGCCGGGCCCAGCAGCGCCAGCAGCAGCGGCAGGCCCATGAAGCCGGTGTTGGGAAAGGCGGTCACCAGCGCGGTGAATGCGGTGTCGTTCCAGTTCAGGCCGGTGCGGCGCGCCCAGGCTGCGGTGGCGCCCACCAGCAGCGCCGCCGCCAGCAGGTAGACGCCGGCGACGCTCGCGTCCAGCAACTGGGCGATCGGCGTCTGCGCGCCGAAGCGGTACAGCATGGCCGGCAGCGCGAAATACAGCACGAAGCCGTTGAGCCCGCCAATCGCCGCCAGCGCCAGCGCGCCCGCCCGCGTGGCCAGGTAGCCGCACAGCACGAGCGCGAAGAAGGGAAAGGTGACGGCGAGGACGGAAAGCACGGGCGCGATTGTGGCAGTAACGACCTGTGCGCCGCCCCGATTTGGCGGGCGTCGCTATCATCGTCGGCTTTTCCGCGCCCGCCGCCGTCCCCCTTGCCCGCCATGTCCGCCGGTCTCAACCTCGCCCAGCTCCAAGCCGTGCGCTACACCGAAGGCCCTTGCCTGGTGCTGGCCGGCGCCGGCTCGGGCAAGACGCGCGTGATCACGCACAAGATCGCCCACCTGATCGAAAAAGGCCTGCAGCCGCGGCGCATTGCCGCCATTACCTTCACCAACAAGGCCGCCGCCGAGATGCGCGAGCGTGCCGCCGGGCTGATCGGCCGCGCCGCCAAGGACGTGCTGGTCTGCACCTTCCACGCGCTGGGCGTGCGAATGGTGAGGGAGGACGGCCATGTGCTGGGGTTGAAGCCCAACTTCAGCATCCTGGATGCCGATGACGTTGCCGGCATCCTGAAGGAATGCGCCGGCGGCACCACGGATCTGGCCACCGCGCGCCAGTGGCAATGGGGCATCAGCGCCTGGAAGAACCAGGGCTGGGACGCGCGCCGCGCGCTGGCCATGGCGGGCGACGACCACGAGCGCAGCCTGGCGCTGATCATGCAGCGCTACGAGGAGCGTCTCGCCGCCTACCAGAGCGTGGACTTCGACGACCTGATCGGCCTGCCGATGCGCCTCCTGAAGGGCCACGCCGAGGTGCGCGAGAAATGGCAGCGCCTGCTGGGCCACGTGCTGGTCGACGAATACCAGGACACCAACGCCACGCAGTACGAGCTGCTGAAATTCCTCGTCGGCGAGCGCGCGCGCCTCACCGCCGTGGGCGACGACGACCAGAGCATCTACGGCTGGCGCGGCGCGACGCTGGACAACCTGAAGAAGCTGCCCATTGACTACCCCCAGCTCAAGGTCATCAAGCTGGAGCAGAACTACCGCTCGACCAGCGCCATCCTGCGCGCGGCCAACCACGTGATCGGCCCCAACCCCAAGCTGTATCCCAAGACCTTGTTCAGCGAGCTGGGCGAGGGCGAGCCGGTGCGCGTGCAGGACTGCGACAACGAGGAGCACGAGGCCGAGCGCGCCGTCGCCCGCATCCAGAGCCTGCAGGCCGGCGCCAACCCGCCGCCGGCGTGGAAGGACTTCGCCATCCTCTACCGCGCCAACCACCAGGCCAAGCCGTTCGAGAAGGCGCTGCGCAAAGCCAATATCCCGTACAAGGTCTCGGGCGGCACCAGCTTCTTCGACCGCGCCGAGATCCGCGACCTGTGCGCGTGGTTCCGCCTGTGGGCCAACAGCGACGACGACCCGGCGTTTCTGCGCGCCGTCGCCACGCCGCGCCGCGGCATTGGCCACACCACGCTCGGGCGGCTTGGCGAGTTTGCCGCGCAGAACAAGCTGAGCATGTTCGGCAGCCTGTTCAACGCCATGCTGGCCGCGCTGATGCCAAGGAAGGCGCTCGATGGCCTGCTGGAGTTCGGCCGCCAGATCAACGACCTGGAATACCGCGCGCGCCACACCCTGGGCGCCGAGGACGCGCGCCGCTTTCTCACCGACTGGCTGGCCGACATCGGCTACGAGCAATACCTGTACGACAGCGAGGACAGCGACAAGGTCGCTGCCGCGCGCTGGAGCAACGTGCTGGAGTTCTGCGACTGGATGGCGCAGCGCGCCGGCGGCCAGGTCGAGGACGCGGCCGGCACCACGACGCAGACCGAGGTCAAGAGCCTGCTGGAGGTGGCGCAGAACATCGCGCTGCTGTCGACCATCTCCGAGCGCGAGAAAGACCAGGACATGGTCATCCTCTCGACGCTGCACGCCAGCAAGGGCCTGGAATGGCCGCACGTGCAGCTGGTTGGCGTGACCGAGGGCATGCTGCCGTTCAAGCTCGACGACGACGAGGGCCGCCAGCAAAAAGTCGCCGATGACGTCGCCGCGCGCCTGCAGGAGGAGCGCCGCCTGATGTACGTCGGCATCACCCGCGCGCAGCGCACGCTGGTCGTGAGCTGGACCAAGAAGCGCAAGAAGGGCCGCGAGATGGTGGCCTGCCGGCCCAGCCGCTTCATCGCCGAGATGAAGCTGGACGCCGCCACGATGCGCGAAGACCCGCGCGAGAAACTGCGCCAGCTGCGCGCAGAATTTGCCCGCAAGGCGCAGGCCGGCGTCCCTTCCGCTTGACCGAAAGCGACCCCCCGCGAGCACACCATGCCTACCGTTTCCAATATTCCCCCGGCGCGCACCGTGCGCGCCACCCTTGCCGCCGCGCTGCTGGCGGCCGCAGCCCAGGCGGGCGCGGCCGAAGCGGCCGACTGGCGCTCATGCGCCGCGCTGGCCGCCGACGCCGGCGCGCGCCTGGCCTGCTTTGACCAGTGGGCGCGCCAGCAGGCCACCGACACACCGGCCGCACCGGCCGCACCGGCCGCGCCGCCCACCGGGCAGGCAGGAGAGGTTTTTGACGCGGCGCCCGCGAACACACCCAACCCGGCGCAAGGCCTGACCATGGTGCAACCGCTGGCGCTGCCCGACGAGGCGCAGGCCACGCAGGAGGTGCGCGAGGCGCTGGCTGCCACCAGCCCGCCCGGCGACGGCTGCCGCAACGGATCGAACACCACGCTGTCGCGCTACTGGGAGCTCGAACGCAGCAGCGACTGCGGCTCGCTGCGCTTTCGCGGCTACCGGCCGCTGAGCGTGTCCGTCGTCCACGCCAACCGCGTCAACCGCCAGCCCACCTCGGCCAATCCGCTCAACAACGCCGGCACGCCGGTCGACTACCGCACGACCGAGATGCGCGTGCAGCTGTCGGTGCGCACCAAGCTGGCCAAGGGGTTGCTGGCCGAAGGCGAGTCGCTCGACTCGCTGTGGGTCGGCTACACCCAGCAGTCATACTGGCAGCTGTTCAGCCCTGATATCTCGCGCCCGTTTCGCAACACCGACCACGAGCCCGAGGTCGTCTACGTCTACCCGACGACGGCCAACCTGCCCTGGGGCTGGCGCTGGCGCTACAGCGGCGTCGGCCTGGTGCACCAGTCCAACGGCCAGAGCCGGCCGCTGTCGCGCAGCTGGAACCGCGTCTACCTGATGACCGGCGTCGAGCTGCAAGACCGCTGGGCACTCACCGCGCGCGTATGGCGGCGCCTGAGCGAGAGCGCGGCCAACGACGACAACCCCGGCATCAGCGACTACGTGGGCCGCGCCGAGCTGGGCGCGATCTGGAACGTCACCGGCGACGACACGCTGGGCATGACGCTGCGCAACAACCTGCGCCGCTCGGGCCGCGGGTCGCTGCGCCTGGAGTGGCTGCACAGCCTGGGCAACGGCAGCTTCGGCGCGCACAGCAACCTTCGCCTGCACGCCATGGTGTTCACCGGCTACGGCGACAGCCTGGTGGACTACAACCGCAAGCGCACCGTGTTCAGCCTGGGGCTGAGCCTTGTCGATTTCTGACGGGCATACAACCCGTTACGGCTTGGTGTCTGCTGCGGGTTGTGGCGGCCGTAGTGCGCTCCCACAATCGGCAGCGGATGTGCATGCTCTCGACGCGTGGGCGAACTGGCCTGGGTTTCACGCGGTTTTCCGCCCATGCACCTGGTGGGCAATTGCACAGAATCGAGCCAGAGGAGGACGACGACCATGCAATTGCAATACGAGCTCAAGGCCGGCAGCTACTACCTGTACGACCTGCGCGAGGCGCCCAGCGCCATTACCGGAGAGCGCCGCTTCAAGCTCAAGACCGACCAGGTGGCCATTGCCTTCGATGCGCACACCGGCCAGGTGCACCAGCATGGCAGCCCCACGCGCATCCAGTCGTGGGCGCTGCACCAGCGCCGGCGCCTGCGCGCAGCGGGCAGCCTGCAGCAGGCCAACGACATCGTCGTCGTCTCGGGGCCGCTGCCGGTCGACGAACTCAACAAATGCCTGTGGATCAGCGGCTACTGCCGCCGCCTGTTCAAGCGCCTGGCCAGTCTGCCGCACGGCAAGCTGCAGCGTCAGGGCGCGCCGGGTGGCTGGCGCCGGGCGGCGTAGGCGGCGCGCCGGCGCCCCTCCTTCTCTTGCCGCGCGCCGCTCGGGTCTTCAGCTGGCGGTGTCCTCGGCATCGTCCTCGTCTTCGCCCTCGTCGATCTCCAGCGGATCGGCGTGTTTGACCACCGTCACCGGCATCGTCGCCTGGTGCACCAGCGCCTGCGACACCGACCCCAGCAGCGCGCCACGCAGGCCGCCCAGGCCGCGCGCGCCGATGATCATCGCGTCGCAGCCGCAACGCTCGGCCATGTCCGACAGCGTGGCTGCCACGCTGCCCAGCGCGATCTCGGTCTCGTAGGGCACGCCGGCGGCGTCCACCAGCGCGATGGCGCTGGCCATCAGGTCGTTGGCCGCTTCCACGCTGGCGGTGGCCACCATGTCGGCACCGCGCGTGGCCAGCTCCAGCAGCGTCGCCTCCTCCTGCACGTGGCCCAGCACCAGCGTGGCCTGCAGGCCGCCGCGGCGCATCAGCATCAGCGCGTGGCGCACCGCGTCCAGTGCCAGTTCCGAGCCGTCGACCGCAACCAGAATTCTCAGCATGGCAACTCCTTCTCGTTCATTGGGTATGCGGTCAGTGTAGGCCCGCGGCGGGCGGGTTTGGCCCTGCCTTGGAGGCGCTCTGGGACAATCGCGCCCCATGCTGCAATTCGAACTGCTCACCGCCGACTCCGCCAGCCACGCGCGCCGTGGCCGCCTCACGCTCAATCACGGCGTCGTACAGACGCCCATCTTCATGCCCGTGGGCACCTACGGCACCGTCAAGGGCGTGATGCCGCGCAGCCTGCATGAGATGGGCGCGCAGATCATCCTGGGCAACACCTTCCACCTGTGGATGCGCCCGGGCCTGGACATTGTCAAGAGTTTTGGCGGGCTGCACGCCTTCGAGCAGTGGGACAAGCCCATCCTGACCGACTCGGGCGGTTTCCAGGTCTGGAGCTTGGGAAGCATGCGCAAGATCACCGAAGAGGGCGTGCACTTCCAGAGCCCGGTCAACGGCGACAGGCTGTTCATGTCGCCCGAGGTCAGCATGCAGATACAGACGACGCTGAACTCCGACATCGTGATGCAGCTCGACGAGTGCACGCCCTACGAGACCAACGGCCACAAGACCACCGAGGCCGAGGCACGCAAGAGCATGGAGATGAGCCTGCGCTGGGCCGCGCGGTCGAAGGCCGAGTTCGAGCGCCTGGAAAATCCCAATGCGCTGTTCGGCATCGTGCAGGGCGGCATGTTCGAGCATCTGCGCCAGCAGTCGCTCGACGCGCTGGTGGAGATGGACTTTCCCGGCTACGCCGTCGGCGGCGTCTCCGTGGGCGAGCCCAAGGACGAGATGCTCTCCATCATGGCGCACACGCCGCACCGCCTGCCCAAGCACAAACCGCGCTACCTGATGGGCGTGGGCACGCCCGAGGATCTGGTCGAGGGCGTGGCCTGCGGGGTCGACATGTTCGACTGCGTGATGCCCACGCGCAACGCGCGCAACGGCACCTTCTTCACCCGCCACGGCGACCTGAAGATCAGGAACGCCCGCCACAAGAGCGACCACCGCCCGATCGACCCCAGCTGCACCTGCCATGCCTGCGCCGGCAGCGAGGGCGCGGCCTGGGACGCGGGCGGGCGCGGCGGCTTCTCGCGTGCCTACCTGCACCACCTGGATCGCTGCGGCGAAATGCTGGGGCCGATGCTGGCCACCATCCACAACCTGCACTACTACCTCAACCTGATGCAGGAGATGCGCGACGCGCTGGATGCGGGGCAGTTCGCGGCGTTTCGCACGCGCTTTCATGCGGATCGCCGCCGCGGTCTGGATTGAAACCATGATTGCGATGGTTTCAAACTGACGCTACAAGTTCTTTTTTTGTTACTTCCCGCGCCTGTCGCAACCTTGATGCCTGATTCCGCGCGACCCTGGCCAGTCTCTGCTGCGGCGCCTGCAGCCGGCCTGTGGCGTGGGCGGCTGGGCGTGTCCGCCTGTGTTTTCCTGGCCTGCCTGATCGGCATCTACAGCCGCCCGATTGGCTATCTGTCGGCCTTCTGGCCGGCCAATGCCGTGTTGCTGGGGCTGCTGCTGCGCCACCCCCGGTGGGCCGCATCGGCAGGCATCTGGCTGTGCGCCATGCTGGCCTTCGTTGCCGCCGACCTGGCTACGGGAGCACCATGGCAGAAGGCGCTGGGCATCAACGCCGGTAACCTGGCGGGCGTTTTTGCCGGCTGGCTCTACCTCTCCAGGCTGCCAGAGGCGGTTTTGTATCTGCGCCACCAGCGCTCGGTGCTGCACCTGGTGGCGGGCAGCGCCGTCGCGGCGCTGGGTTGCGGGCTGGTGGGCGGCTACGCCGGATCGCATTTCCTGGGCATCCCGCTGCTGCAGTCCGTGGCCATGTGGACGTTTTCCGAGTTCTTCAATTTCATTTTGCTGATCCCGGTTTTTCTGGCGGCGCCCAAAGGGTGGGTCGGGCAATGGCGCTTGCAGGAGGTGATGCCGGCGCTGCGCGGGCGCCCGCTGTCGCCGTCGTTTGCGCTGCCGCTCGCAGCGCTGGTGGCATCCGAGGCCCTGACCCTGGTGATCGGAGGCCCCGGCGCGCTGGGTTTCGTCATGCCGGCACTGGTCTGGTGCGCCATGGCCTATGGTGTGCTGCCCACCGCCGTGATCAACCTGCTGCTGTACGGCTGGAAGACCGCCTCGGTCGCGCTGGGCACTTTCTCGTTCACGCACACCCATTTGCCGGACGTCATTTCGCTGCGCGTCGGCATGGCGCTGCTGTCGGTAGCGCCCCTGGCGGTGGCCTGTGCCTATGCGCTGCGGCTGCAGGCGCTGGAGAAGCTCGACCATGCGGTCAACCACGACTTCCTGACCGGAGTGCTCACGCGCCGCGCCTTGCTCGAACGCGGCACCAAACTGCTCGAACGCATGCAGGGCGCGCGTGCGCCGCTGTCGCTCTTGATGCTCGACCTCGACCACTTCAAGCGCATCAACGACCGCCATGGCCACGCCCAGGGCGACGTGGTGCTGCGCCAGCTGGTGCACCAGGTGCGCCAGTTTCTGCGTCCGGACGACATCCTCGGGCGCCTGGGCGGCGAGGAGTTTGCCGTGCTGCTGCCGCGCACCTCGTGCGAGCAGGCGCGCAGCATTGGCGAGCGCCTGTGCCGCCAGCTCGGAGCCCACCCGGTGGCGCTGGGCGACGGCACGCAGCTGACGGTGACCTGCAGCATCGGCCTGCACGGCAGCGACCGTCCGCAGCCGGACGAGACGCTGAGTCACTGGCTGTCGTGCGCAGACCGCGCGCTCTACCAGGCCAAGGCCTCGGGGCGCAACCAGGTGCAAAGCTATAGCGACGACCTGGCGCCGATGTCGACCATGGAGGCACCGGAGTGAGTGGCCTCTGTCGATGGGCATGTGGGCGGATGGCGCAGGCCGCAATCCAGCGGGTCCGGCCTGCACCGGGGTGACGGGTCGCCTCATGGCGGGTGCGGAACACGCGCCATGACTGCCCGATCCGGGCTCAGCGCAGCCGCAGCGGCAGGCGGTCGAACCCCATCGCCGGGTACTGCGCGCGGTGCGGCGGCTGGCCGGGCAGCGGCGCCAGCTGCGGCGCGTGCGCCAGCAGCGCGCGCAGCGCCACGCGCAGCTCCATGCGCGCAAGCGGCGCGCCCGGGCAGACGTGGATGCCCGCGCCGTACAGCAGGTTGTCTTCGGGCTTGCGGCCCCAGCGGAAGGTGCCCGGCGCGTCGAACACGCGCGGATCGCGGTTGGCCGAGGTCCAGTGCAGCACCACGCGATCGCCGGCAGTAATGGAACGTCCGCCCAGCTGCACCGGGCAGGCGCTGATGCGCCGGTTGGCCACCAGCGGGCCGTGCAGGCGCAGGATTTCGTCGATGGCCTCGTCGTGGCGCTCGGGCTCGGCGCGCAGCTGCGCCTGCAGGTCGGCGTGGTGCGCCAGCCAGTGGGCGACGATGCCCACGGCCGCGGCAATCGTGCCGATCTCGCCCACCGTCCAGTTGCGCACGATGCTGGCGATGTGGGCGTCGCTCAGCGGCTGGCCGTCCACGCGCTCGTGCATCAGGCGGGCGGTTGCGTCCTGCTCGGGGCCGGCGCCTTGCTCGCGCCGCTCCTGCAGCAACGCGGCCACGCGGCGCTCGAAGCGCTGGCCCAGCGCGGCCAGCGCCGGGCGGTCTTGCGCCAGCGACGCGCGGTGGTGGCGCGCAATCCAGTCGGCCAGCGGTGCGTGCAGTTGCGCCGGCCAGCCCATGAAGGCGCATTGCACATGCACCGCAAACGGCAGCGTGTAGGCGCCGGCCAGATCCACGGTGTCCTGGCCGGCCATCGCCAGCGCCAACGCCTGGGCAATGGCGGCGCAGCGCGGCTCGAAGGCCTGGACGCGCTCGGCGTTGAAGTAGGGATCGATCAGCGCCCGGTAGCGCGTGTGCTCGGGCGGATCCATGCCGTTGGGCACGGCCACGTGGCGCGAGACCGCGCTGCTGAACGCCTGCGGGTCGTGCAGCGCGCGCAGCACGTCGGCGTGGCCGAAGACGGACCAGCCCAGCATGTCGCTGCGCGCGACACCCAGCGTGTCGCGCAGGCGGTCGTAGGCGGCGATCTGGTCGGCCTGAACGCTGGGGTCGCGCGGATCCCAGTCGGCGTGGGGGCAGTGGGCAGAGGGGGCCATGGCGGTAGGGCGCAAGGCGCGGTGGCCTTGCGCGTACAAGCATCACAACCGCCCCAGTATGTCCCACGCCGCTCTAAAAGAGGCTTGGCGCCCAGGGTGGCAACAAGGTCATGCGCCGGCGTGCGGCGCGGCGCCCGCGGCCGGCGCTGCCGCGCTGCCGCAGTGCTGGCAGAAATGGGCAAACGTGCTCTTGCGCGTCTGGCAATGGCCGCAGTGGTCGAACAGGCCGATGCCGCAGTGAGGGCAGAAGTCGGTCACGCCGTCCTTGAGGTCGACGCTGCGCTCGCAGCCCGGGCACACGCCCTTGGCCAGCCGCGCCTGCGCGACGTCGTAGGGCAGCTGGCGGCGGCGCTCGCCGTCGGGCAGGCGCTCGGCGCTGCGCTGGCGCTCCAGGTAGCGCTGCAGCGCGACGATGGCGTAGCGCCCGATGACCAGCGTGAGGACGAGGCCCACGCCATAGCGCACATAGCCGCCGTAGCTGGGCAGGTAGGGCACCAGCTCGAAGAAGAAGGTGAACAGCGCAAACAGGATGAAGCCCCAGACGAAGGGCCACCAGGTGCTGCGCCGCTTGCGGGCGAACAGCCAGCCCGCCAGTACCAGCAGCGGCAGCGTCAGCGCCAGGCGCATCGCGAACACGCGCAGCTGCACGCGCCGTTCCTGCACTTGCAGCAGTTCTCGCCCCTGGTGCTCCAGTACGTTCAGTTGCCCGCGCGCGGCCGCTTCGCTCTGGCGCGCATCCAATAGCGCCTGCTGCTGCTCCTGCAGGGCCTGGCGCGCCTGCTGCTCGCGCGCCTTCAGACCGTCCAGCGCGCGGGTGCGCGCCATCACCTCGGGGTCGGTTTCGGCGCGCTGGGTGCTGCTGCGCAGCGCCAGCCAGTTGGCAAAGGTCTCGCGCTCGGCCTGCGTGCTGCTGCGCGCGCGCTCCCACGCCAGGCGCGCCTGGTCTTGCGCGTCCTGCGCGGCCCGGCCCGCCTCTTTCGCCTGCTCGATGCGTTGGCGCAGCGGCTGCACCTGGGCCTGATCGAGGAAGTCGTCCAGGCGCAGCGGCGCCTCCACGCGCGGCAGGTCGCCGACGACCGCGCTGCCCAGCCCGATCAGGAACCAGGCAAAGACCAGTGCCACCAGCCACAGGCCGCGGTGAAACCATTTTTCCGACCAGCGCAATGCCTTGCTCATCGCTCATCCATTTCTTGTGGGTGGGGGGTGTACGGCGGCGCCATCCCTGCTGGCGCCATGGGTGTGGGCGGTGCTGCGCGCCGCAGTCGGTGGCGCGGAGACAATGGGCGCATGAACGCGAACACCATTCCAGAGACGACGGCCGCCGTGCCGTGGGAGCGCATTGTGGCCGATGTGGCCGATGCGCTGATCTATGCCGACACCGAGGGCCGCATCCGCGCCTGGAACGCGCAGGCCAGCGCTCTGTTCGGCTTTGGCGCAGGCGAGGCGCTGGGCCAGAGCCTGGACTTGATCATTCCGCCGCACCTGCGCGAGGCGCACTGGCGCGGCTTTGACCGGGCGATTCAGCGCGGCAGTTGCAGCCACGAGGTGCGCACCACGCGCGGCCTGCACAAGGACGGGCGCAAGCTCTACGTGGACATGAGCTTCAGCGTGGTCAAGAGCGCGGACGGCCTGGTGCTGGGCTCGGCCGCGATGGCGCGCGACGTGACCGCGCGCTACCTGGCCGAGCAGCAGGCGCGGCGCAGCGCCGGCGCATAAAGCACGATCATCTGCCGAGGGCTGGAGCGCCTCGGGCATGCATCCGCGCGGATGAGCCCTGCCGGCGCCGCGTCAGGACGCCGGGCGCGAGCGCTTGCGTGCTGCTGTGCTGGCAGCCTTCTTGGCGGCGGTTTTCCCGGCAGCGGCCTTTTTTGCGCCTGTCTTGCCAGCCGCTGGCGCATCGGCCTGCGCAGCGGCGCCCAGGTGACTGGCCATCTCGGTGGCGGCCTTGAGCGCGCCGCTGGCCATCTCGCGCGTCGCGTCGAACGCCGCCTGCTGCACGCCGGCGTCCTGCAGCGCGTTCGAGGCGATCTGCTGGAACTGCTGCGTCAGCGCATTCCACCATTGCAGCGCGTCCGCGCCGGGCAGGCCTGCGCCGGCCGCCTCGGGCGCCTTGTCCCCGGCGGGCTCCTGCGCGGCGGCGCCTGCCTCGGTCATGCGGGCGCCGAACGCGGACGCCATGTCGCCGGCAGCCACGTTCATGTCCTGCAGCGCTGCCAGCGTCATGCGCTGCACCTGCATCGCCTGCACCGTCGCTCCCAGCGCGCGGGCGTTCTGCTCCAGCCAGAACTGCACGGTCTTGAGCTCCTGCACGCGTTTGTCCAGTTCCTCGATGCTCATCGTCGGCGCCACCCAGCCGGCCAGCGGCGGCATGGCCGCGGCGCCGCCCTTGGCCAGGTTCTGCAGAAAGTCGAAACCGGGGACGAAGCGCCCGAAACCAAAGGGAGAGGTGTCGCTCATGGCAAGCTCCTGTGCGTGGAAAAGAGATGTCCCTACAGCTTAGCGCCAATGCGCGGCGCTGGCGCGTGCGCAGGGCGGGCCATGGCGTCTTTGTAGAATGCGCGCACCAAAGGCCTGGCTCCCAGGACTTTGGCATGTTCAACGAGACAAACCACCAACCATGGCTACTGCAAAGAAAACCCCTGCTTCTGCAAAAAAGACCGAGGCCCCCAAGAAGGCCGCAGCACCCGCAACCAAGGCCGCAGCACCTGCGATCAAGCCGATCAAGGAGGCGCTGACCAAGACCGCGCTGGTGGCCCACGTGGCCGAGCAGGCAGGCGTCGAGCTCAAGGCCGCGCGCGCCATGCTGGCTGCGCTGGAGGGCGCCATCCTGGCGTCGGTGCACAAAAAGGGTGTGGGCGAGTTCACGCTGCCCGGCTTGCTCAAGATCGGCCTGCAGCAGACACCGGCCAAGAAAAAGCGCTTCGGCAAGGATCCGTTCACCGGCGAGGAGCGCTGGTTTGCCGCCAAGCCCGCGTCGGTCAAGATCAAGACGCGCGCACTCAAGAAGCTCAAGGACGCGGCCGCCTGAGCGGCCGTCCTCGGCGCACGCAAAAGCAGTCTGCGGACTGCTTTTTTGTGCCTGATCGGCAAGCCGTGCGGCCGCGCGCGTCAGCGCTCCAGGTACAGCTGCGCCAGGCGCTGGCGCGCTGCGGCGTCCACGCCCAGGCGCTGGCGCAGGTAGCGTTCGATGCCGCCGTGGTCGTGCTCGACGGCATCGAGCGCGGCGAGCAGAAAGTCCTCCTGCACCTGCCAGATCACGCGCAGCGCCTCCTCGGGCGCGGTTCCCTGGACGATGGCGGGACGGCGGTACAGCGCGTTGGTCAGCAGGTAGTCCTGCATGATGGTTTCGCGCGAGACGCCCAGCGCCAGCAGCACCAGCGCGGCGGCAAAGCCGGTGCGGTCCTTGCCCGCGGTGCAGTGAAAGACCAGTGGGCCGTCGTCGGTCAGCAACTGGTCGAAGAACGCGGCGAACTGCCGCGTGTTGTCGTTGACGAAGGCGCGGTAGGTGTCCTGCATCAGCTCCTGCGCAATCGGTGCGGTCATGGCCTGGCCGGCGGCGGCCATGGCCTTGGCGCGCTGCACCACGGTGGGTTCGATGGGCAGTGCCAGTTGGCGCACCGAGGGCAATGCGTAGGGCTGCGATGCGCTTTCGTCGACTCCGCGCAGGTCGATGGCGCGCGCCAGCGGCAGCTGCGCCAGCACCTGCAGGTCGTGCGCCGTCAGCGCCGCCAGGTGGTCGGAGCGAAACAGGCGGCGCCAGCGCAGCGGCCGCGCGCCGTCGCCCAGGTAGCCGCCCAGGTCGCGGAAATTGCTGGCGCCGGCCAGCCCCAGGGTGCGAGAAGTGCGTGAGAAATCGTCCATGCGAGGACTGTATGCGAAACCCCGCACCTGTTCTGTCGCACCGGCGAGCGCGGGAGCTGGGCAAAAAAAACCCGGCGGGCGGCCGGGTTCGCAAGCCCTGCGGGCAAGGTTGCCGCGCAAAGCCCCGCTCAGGGAGGAAAAGCGGGGGGTGGCCTAAGCCACCCGGGGGCAATCTAACATTGGGGTTTGGGCGTCACAAGGGGTCATTCGGACGATGGCGCGGACGCGGCGCCCAGGGCATGCGCCAGGGCATCGCCCAGGTTCTGCGCCACCTGCGCGGCGCTGGGCGGGTGTGCTGTGAGCTGCTCGCAGGCCACGGTGCGCCGCGCCATTGCGGCCGCGTCGCCGTCAAAACCCAGCGCGTGGCACAAGAGTGGCCAGTCGGGCACGGTGACCAGCGTGCCGGCCACCAGCAGCACGCCGGTGCGCTGGCGCCGCTGCGCCAGGCCCACCAGCTTGCGCGCCCGCGCGTCGACCACCTCCCAGGGCGCGAGGCTGCCGTAGCAGGCCCAGTCGACCAGCGCGCCGGTGCGCGGGTTGGCCTGCGCGACGTCGCCCGCCGGCAGCGCGGTGCACGGCACGCCGAGGTGGCCAAGCACGTCCACGTGCAACTGCCCCAGCGCCTGGTAGCTGTCGGGAATGCGGCCCTGCACCCAGGGGTGGTCCAGCGGCAGCACCACCGAGGCGCTCACCATCCACGGCCCGGTCAGCACCGCCCCGCCGCCCGAGGGACGCTGCAGCACGTCTACGCCCTGCGGGCGCCGAGCCAGCACGCCGTCCAGGTATTTGCGCTGCGAGCAGCCCAGCACGATGCCCGGCTGCGCGTAAGTCCAGACGCGAAAGCGCGGCTGCGTCACGGGTTGCAGCATCTGCCGGTGATTCCAGTCCTGCTCCTGGGCAATCGTCGCGTCGGTGGGGGCAGTGGGCGAGGGGCTTGTCATCGCGGTTGGGCTTGTTGCCGCTGGCGCGGCCAAAAGCGGCGAGGCTATCACGCAGCCATACCCCCGGTGGGCGTGCGGGGCAGGGCGGCCGCGTGTCGATGTTGGACAATCGCGCCATGCATTTGTCCAGCCCCACCCCCTTCCCCGCCAACCGCCCGCGCCGCCTGCGCCGCGATGCGTTCACCCGCAACCTGGTGCGCGAGCACCGCCTGTCGGCGCACGACTTCATCTACCCGGTGTTCGTGCACGAGGGCGTGAATCTGCACGTGCCGGTGCCGTCGATGCCCGGCGTCGAGCGGCTGAGCCTGGATTTGCTGCTGCCGGTGGCCGAGGAATGCGTGCAGCTCGGCATTCCCTACCTGGCGCTGTTCCCCTCGATCGATGCGGACAAGAAAACGCCCGACGGCAAGGAGGCGCTGAACCCCGAGGGCCTGATACCGCGCGTGGTACGGGCGCTGAAGAAAGAGTTTCCCGGCCTTGGCGTGATGACCGACGTGGCGCTCGACCCCTACACCAGCCACGGCCAGGATGGCGTGCTCGACGACACGGGCTATATCGTCAACGACGAGACGGTGGAAATCCTCGTCGGCCAGGCCCTGGCCCATGCCCAGGCGGGCGTGGACATGGTCGCGCCCAGCGACATGATGGACGGGCGCATTGGCGCGGTGCGCGAGGCGCTGGAGGCCCACGGCCTGATCCACACGCGCATCATGGCCTACAGCGCCAAGTACGCGAGCAGCTTCTACGGACCGTTCCGCGACGCTGTGGGATCGAGCGCCAACCTGGGCGTGAGCAACAAGGACGTCTACCAGATGGATCCGGCCAACACCGACGAGGCCTTGCGCGAGGTGGCGCTGGATCTGGCCGAGGGCGCCGACATGGTCATGGTCAAGCCCGGCATGCCCTATCTGGACGTGCTGCGCCGCGTCAAGGACGAGTTCAAGGTGCCGACCTTCGCCTATCAGGTGTCGGGCGAATACGCGATGCTCAAGGCCGCAGCGCAGAACGGCTGGCTGGATCACGACAAGGTGATGCTGGAGGCGCTGCTGGCCTTCAAGCGCGCCGGCGCCGACGGCGTCCTGACCTACTTCGCGCTGGATGCCGCGCGGCTGCTGAAGTCCTGAGACTGTGAACACGCTCTGAGCCGGCTGTTCCGAGCCCGTCGATGCACGGGCTTGCGCCGCGCATTGACGCGCATCAAAGGTGCGCACCCCGGGCCAGGGCGGCCCGCCCGCCGCGCCTACCATCGGCGCATGGCGCATCCGCATCGTTTTTCGCATTCCGGCACATCTGCCACCTTGCCCGCCCTGGCGGGCGCGGCGCTGCTGGTGTTGCTGGTGGCGCAGGCGGGCAACATTGCCGCGCCGGGCCAGGGCGCGACCACGCTGTTCGTGCCCGCCAGCGGCGTGGCGCTGGCGCTGGTGCTGCGCGGCGGACTGGCGCTGCTGCCAGGCGTGGGTATCGGCTGGCTGCTGGCCTATGCGCTGGCGGGAGAGGTGCCGCTGCATGCGCTGGCGCACACGCTGGGCCAGATGGCCGCGGTGGGCGTGGCCGGCCACTGGCTGCGCAGGCGCGCACCGTTCGACTCGGATCAGCCGTCTTTCGACATGTTCAAACAGTTGCTGCTGGGCGCGTGCCTGGTCGGCGCCGGCGTGGGCGCGCTGGTCGCCAGTGCCGGGCATGCGTTGCTGCATGGCGCGTTCGAAGGCGGCGTGGCCCTGCACCTGGCGCAGGCCTGGATGGGGCCGGCGCTGGGCTTTTTGCTCGCCACGCCGCTGGCGCTGGCCTGCCACCGGGCGCTGCACCAGCCCATGGCGCTGGCACGGTTGCGCGAAGGCGTTTTGCTCTGGCTGCTGGCCGCCATTGCGGCGGCCATCATCTTCGGGCCCGCGCCCGCGCCCTGGCTGGCTCCGCTGGCCAATGCCTACTGGATGTTCTTGTTCGTCGGCTGGTCGGGCATGCGCCTGGGGCTGGCGCCGACCGTCGCGCTGCTGAACCTGGTCGCATTGATGGCGCTGTGGGGCGTCTACCAGCGCACCGGTTTCTTCGCTCGCGACATTGCCGCCACCTGGGGCTTTGGCTACTGGTCGTATCTGATGATTCTGGGCGTGCTGGGGCTGGCGCTGTCCTCCTACATGGCCGACCAGCAGGCGCAGGAGGGGCGCCGCCGCGCCGCCGAGCGGGCGCAGCGCGACGCGCTGGTGCGCGAGGTGCACCACCGCATCAAGAACAACCTGCAGGGCATCGTCGGCATGCTGCGCCGGCTCGACCGCCAGCACCCGCAGCTGCACGAGGCCATCAACCAGATGGTCTCGCAGGTGCACGGCATTGCCGTGGTGCATGGCCTGCAGGGGCGCAGTGCGGGTGAATCCATCGTGCTGGCCGAGCTGGTTCAAGCCGTGGCCCAGGGCATGTCGCAGGCCTGGGCCACGCCGGTGCGGCTGCAGTCGGCGCCGCACTGCCTGCCCTGGCGCGTGGCGGCGTCCGAGGCGGTGCCGGTGGCGCTGGTGCTCGGCGAGCTGATGCGCAACGCGGTCAAGCACGGCGGCCAGGCGGCGCAGGACGTGCAGTTGCACTGCAGCTGCGACGCGCAGGCGCAGCACGCCCGCATCACGGTCTCCAACCCCGGCCACTGGGCGCCGGACGCTGCCCGCGATGCGCTGCCCGCAGGCCATGGGCTGGATCTGGTGCGGCTGCTGCTGCCGCGCCAGGGTGCCCGGCTGACCCACGACGCGCTGGACGGCCGGGTCATCGCGCGGCTGGACTTGTTTCACCCTGTTATCTGCGTGGACAATGCCCCGCATGGCCACTGATTCAGCCCCCGCATCTCCCCAGCTGCTGCTGGCCGACGACGACCGGCTGGTGCTGGCCACGCTGGCGCAGGGCCTGCAGGCCGGCGGCTGGCGCGTGGCCTGCGCCGAGTCGGCCGAGGACGCGCTGGCGCAGCTGGACGCCGGCCTGGCCCCCGACCTGGCACTGTTGGACATGCGCCTGCCCGGCGAGGATGGCCTGGCGCTGGCGGCGCGGCTCTCCCAGCGCGGCTCCATCCCGTTCATGATGCTCAGCGCCTACAGCGACGACGAGACCGTGCGGCAGGCGGTGCAGCTGGGCGCGCTGGGCTATTTGGTCAAGCCGCTGGATACGGCGCACATCATCCCGCAGCTGCAGGCCGCGTTGCAGCAGGCGCGCGAGCAGGCCCGGCTGCGCGAAGGCCAGGCGCAGCTGCAGGAGGCGCTGGACGGCAACCGCGAGATCAACGTCGCCGTCGGCATCACCATGGTGCAGTACCGCCTGCCGCGCCACGCCGCCTTCGAGATGCTGCGCGCCGCCGCACGCGCCCAGCGGCGCAAGCTGCAGGCGCTGGCCCGTGAAGTGGTGCAGGACAGCGAGATGCTGTACCGCGGCAGCCGGTAAAAGCGCGCCGCCATTGATCTGGATCAACTGGTTTCGAGTTGTCACCAATTGACGGGCCGCGCCATCTGCAAAGATATTGGCAATCTGTATCCGCTGGCGCGCTGAACGACTGCGCCGCCACGGCCCACAGGCCCAGAACACGCCTTTCACGCGCTGCCCCTTGCCCCGGCTGCAGCGCCCGTGCTTTCAGGTGATTCGCGTGTCCGTCTCTTCCTCTCGCCCGCTCTCCCGCGCCCGCATCGATGCCCGGGCGGCGTTCACATGCCGATGCGCGTGGTGAGCCGCCTGCGCGCGCGGCGCTCCGGCAGCGAATCCTGCCCGGCGCAGCCCCTGCTGCAAAGCCTGCCCCTGCAGGGCGCGGCGCGCTGGATTTTTCGCTGGCGCATCGGCACCCGCCTGGCGCTGATGATGGCGCTGGCCGCCCTCGTCGGCCTGTGGTTGACGGCATCGGGGCTGCGCGGCATGCAGGCGTCGGTGGGAGAACTGCAGCGCGTCTATGCGGAGCGCATGACACCGGTGCGCACGCTCTCGCAGATCGCGCAGCTGATGCTGGCCAACCAGCACCAGCTGCAACTGGCGCTGGCGCGCACCCCCGACGGCGCGGCCGGTGCGCGGCGCCCGCCGGCGCTGCTCGACGAAGACGCGGCGCAGGCGGCCGCGCTGCTGATCGAGCGCAACGTGCAGGCCATCGACGCGCTGTGGCACAGCTACGCCGGCGTCCTGGCGCCCGATGGCGACGAGACCGCACTGGCCCGGCGCTTTGCCGAGCACCGCGAGGACTATCTGCGCCAGGGCATGGTGCCGGCGCTGGTGGCGCTGCGCGCGCTCGACCATGGGCAGATCCTGTACCGCGCGGCCAGCGCCGGCAGCCTGTACGAGCGCGCCAGCGCCGACATCCAGGCGTTGATCGGCTGGCAGTTCGAGCGCGCCCGCGCCATCCACGAAGAAGGCCTGCAGCGCTACCAGCGCACGCGTGCGCGCGCCCTTTGGGCGCTGGCGCTCACCGTGCTGGTGCTCGGCCTGCTGGGCTGGTGGCAGATCTGCGCGATCACCGAGCCGCTGCGCCAGGCGCGCCAGGTGTTCGCCCGCATGGCCCAGGGCGACTGGAGCTCGCCCATCGAGGTGCCCGGCCGCGACGAGACCAGCGCGCTGCTGGCGGGGCTGCGCGACCTGCAGACCCGCCTGGCGGACAACGAGCGCGAGATCGAGCACCTGATCCACTACGACCCGCTGACCGGCCTGCCCAACCGCCGCCTGCTGCGCGAGCACCTGGCCCGGGCCGTCGAGGCGGGGCGCGCCGACGCCCGCCAGCGCGCGCTGATGCTTCTCGACCTGGACAACTTCAAGACCATCAACGACACGCTGGGCCATGAAGTGGGTGACCAGTATTTGCAGCAGGTCACGCAGCGCCTGCAGGCGCTGGTGCGGCCGCCGCACCTGGTCGCGCGCATCGGCGGCGACGAGTTCGTCGTGGTCACCGGCGCGCTGCATGGCGAGCGTGCCCAGGCGCTGACCGAGGCACTGGCGCTGGGCGAGAGTCTGCGCGCTGCGCTGGCCGCACCCTGCCACCTGGGCGCAACGCAGGGCGCGGTGCACCACGGCAGCACCAGCATCGGCCTGTGCCTGTTCGGCGCCGAGGGCGCCAGCGGCAAGGAGCTGCTCAAGCGCGCCGACCTGGCGATGTACCAGGCCAAGGCCGCGGGGCGCAACCGCCTGTGCGTGTTCGACCCGCAGATGCAGACCGGCATGGCCGAGCGCGCCGCACTGACCGCGGCGCTGCGCGAGGCCGTCGACCACCGGCAGCTGGCGCTGCACCTGCAGCCGCAGGTGGACGCGCGCGGCCTGCCGGTGGGGGCCGAGGCCTTGCTGCGCTGGCAGCACCCGACGCTGGGCATGGTGGCGCCAGCGCGCTTCATCCCGCTGGCCGAGTCCAGCGGCCTGATCGTGCCGATCGGCCAGTGGGTGCTGCGCCAGGCCTGCGCGCAGTTGCGCCAGTGGCAGGCCTGCGAGGAGCTGCGCCACCTGGAGCTGGCGGTCAACGTCAGCCCGCGCCAGTTCCAGCAGCCGGACTTCGTGGCGCAGCTGCTCGCGCTGCTCGACGACAGCGGCATCGACGCCACGCGCCTGGTGCTGGAGCTGACAGAGAGCCTGGTCGTCGAGGACGTACAGGACACGGTGGACAAGATGCGCCAGCTGCACCGGCGCGGCGTGCGCTTTGCGCTGGACGACTTCGGCACCGGCTATTCATCGCTGGCGCTGCTGCGCCAGCTGCCGCTGCACCAGATCAAGATCGATCGCAGCTTCGTGCGCGACGTGACGCACGACAGCGGCAGCGCCACCATCGTGCGCACCATTGCGCTGCTGGCGCGCAGCCTGGGACTGCAGGTGATTGCCGAGGGCATCGAGACGCCGGCGCAGCACCAGACGCTGCTGGCGCAGCGTTGCCGTTTCTTCCAGGGCTACTGGTTTGCGCGGCCCATGCCCCAGGTCGACTGCCTGGCCTGGCTGCAGCAGCGCTGCCGCGTCGCGCCGAGTGTTTCTTCGTCCTCCAGGAGCACCTTATGAACCGCATCCGCATTGCCACCCGCGTCGCCATCCTGGCGCTGGCGCTGACCCTGCTGTCGCTGGCCCTGGGCGGCCTGGGGCTGTGGGGCATCGCCCAGTCCAACCAGGCGCTGCAGGATTTGCACGGCCAGCGCCTGGCCAGCACCGCCGAGATCGGGCGCATCCAGGCGCTGCTGCTGACCCAGCGGCTGCTGCTGGCGACGGCGCTGGTCACGCCCGACGAGGCCACGATCGCCGAGAACACCGCAGCGGTGGAGCGCAACATCGCCGCCATCGGCGAGGTCTGGCAGGCCTACGAGGCGCACTCCCATTCGCCGCAGGAGGCGCAGCTGGCGCGCCGGTTCTATGGCGACCGCCTGCGCTTCGTGCAGGAGGGGCTGCAGCCCGCGGTGGCAGCGCTGCGCGCGGGCGACATTGCACTGGCGCAGCAACTGGTGCGCGAGCGCGTGCGCCCTCTGTACGTGCCGGTGGGCGAGGGCATTGCCGCGCTGGTGCAGTGGCAGGCCGACGCCGGCCAGCAGGCCTGGCTGCAGGCCAGCGGCCGCTACCGGCTGATTCGCAACATCGCCATCGCCGCGCTGGCGACGGGGCTGTTGTTTGCCGTGTGGTTCTCCGGCGCGCTGGTGCGCTCGATCGCGCGCTCGCTGGGCCAGGCGGTGCAGGTGGCGCAGACGATTGCCGGGGGCGACCTGAGCCAGCCGGTGACGGTGCATGGCGGCGACGAGGCGGCCCAGGTTCTGCGCGCGCTGGCGGCAATGCAGCAGCAGCTCGGCGCGCTGGTGCGCCAGATTCGCGGCGGCAGCGAGAGCGTGGCCAGCGCGTCCAGCCAGATCTCGACCGGCAACCACGACCTGGCCCAGCGCACCGAAATGCAGGCCAGCGCGCTGGAGCAGGCCAGCGCCGGCATGCACCAGCTCGGCGCCAGCGTGCAGGACAACGCCGGCCACGCGCGGCGAGCGCGCGAGCTGGCCGAGCAGGCCAGCCAGGTAGCCGGGCGCGGCGGCAGCGTGATGGACGAGGTGGTGCAGACGATGCGCGAGATCCACCGCTCGTCGGACCAGATCGCCAACATCATCCAGGTGATCGACTCGATCGCCTTCCAGACCAATATCCTGGCGCTGAACGCGGCGGTAGAGGCCGCGCGCGCCGGCGAGCAGGGCCGCGGCTTTGCGGTCGTCGCCGGCGAGGTGCGCAGCCTGGCGCAGCGCAGCGCCCAGGCGGCCCGGGAGATCAAGGTTCTGATCACCGGCAGCGTGCAGCGCGTGGGCACTGGCGCGCAGCTGGTCGAGCGCGCCGGCGCGACGATGCAGGAGGCCGTCGCTGCGATTGCTAACGTCAGCGTGCTGATGGCCGAGATCAGCGCCGCCACCAGCGAGCAAAGCACCGGCGTGGCGCAGATCGGCGCGGCCGTCGAGCACCTGGACCAGAGCACGCAGCACAACGCGGCGCTGGTCGAGGAGCTGTCGGCCGCCGCGCGCGGCTTGCAGGATCAGGCCCACGCACAGGTGCTGGCCATGGAGCGCTTCACGCTGGCGGACGTTGACGGCCCGCGCCTGCCGGCCATTCCTTCCCGTCAGGAGCCCCGGCAAATTCGTCACGAGACGTTTTGAGTTTTTGGCGGGCGGTAGTTCCAACGGGCCATTGAAGCGTTGCCTGGCTGAAGTTAATCTTTTTCGTCTGGTGATTGCGTTTGATGACGTCATGCTTGGGCACAAGGCTGGGTATTTGCCGGCTTGCGAGGCTGATATACCAAGACTCTTGCGCACATCAGCTCAATGGCTGTTGAACTTGGAGGAGCTCATGAAATTCATTCGCGTTGTACAGGCTGGCGCAATCGCTGCCGCATTCGCCGCCTCGGGAGTGGCGCAGGCCGATCCGGTCAATTTGCTGACCAATGGATCGTTCGAATATCCGACCGTGCCCAATGGCACTTGGGTTCAGGATGGCTCTTTGAGTGGTAACGCTTTGTTTGGTTGGGAATACGACCCCGGTCAGGTCGTTGAAATTCGCAACAACGCCGTGGGCACGGCGCAGCATGGCGTCAACTACGTCGAGCTGGATTCGACGAACAACATGAGCATCTGGCAGACCATTGCAACCACGGTCGGCCAGGCGTATGAAATCAGCTTCTGGTATTCACCGCGCATTGATCAGCCGGCCAGCACCAACGGCGTCAACGTCTATTGGGGCGTTACATTGCTTTCGGATCCGACCATCACCGGCGACGGCGGATCGATCAATAACTGGGTGAAATATACGTATACCGCTGTCGCTACTGGAATCACTTCGACGCTGAAGTTTTCCGCAGAAGGCGCGTCCGACAGCTTTGGCGGCAATATCGACAACGTTGCCATCAGCACCGTCCCGCTGCCCGGTGCCGCATTGATGTTCGGCTCGGCATTGCTCGGCGCTGGCGTGCTGCGCCGGCGCAAGCAGGACGAAAATCCAGGCGGGTTGGCGGCGTAAGCCAGCGCGCTTGGACACCAGCAGATCAAAGGGGCCTCGTGCCCCTTTTTTCATCGCCGGGCCGCTCCAAGATGAAAAACGCCCCCTCGGGGGGGCAGCGGATCATGCGAAGCAGGAGAGCGTGGGGGCCATTTTTCATGGCGGATCGCCATTGCTGGCATGGTGAATGCAAGGGATGTCCTGCATAACCCTCGCGAGTCGGTGGTAGTGCAGATCGGGATGGGGTGCAAGGCGCTTTTCGCCGCCTGTAGCCGTAGCTACAGGCCAAGAGAAGCAACGCAGCGAACCGCCCGAGGCTGCGCTGCCACAGACCGCAGGGAGTTATGCAGGGCATCCCAAGGCCGCATCAAGCGCCCAGATGCCGGGCGAAAAACGCCAGCGTGCGCTCGCGCGCGGCTTGCGTTGCAGGTGCGTCGTAGCTGGCGCGCTGGTCGCAGTTGAAGCCGTGGTCGGCCGCGTACAGGTGAACCTGCGCGTCCGGGTGGGCCTGGGCAAAGGCCTGTACGCCGGCGGCCGGGATGAAGTGGTCGCGCTCGCCGAAGTGCGCAAGCACCGGCACGCGCGCGCTGCGCGCCGATTCGGTCTGGTTGGTCATGCCGCCGCCGTAGTAGCACACGGCGGCCGACAGGCCGTCCACGGCGCAGGCGGCGCGCCAGGCCAGCAGGCCGCCCCAGCAAAAACCCACCACGCCGACCTTGCCGCCGCTGGCCGCGCCGGCATGGCGCACTGCGGCCTCGATGTCGGCCTGCACGCCGGGCGTGGGCAGCGCCTCGGCGGCGGCTTTCAGCGCAATGCCGCGCTGCATGTCGGCCGCGCCATAGCCCAGCTCCACGCCGGGCTCGACGCGGGCAAAGGTGTCGATGGCCAGCGCCAGGTAGCCTTCGGCCGCGTACTGCTCGGCCACGGCGCGAATGTGGCTGTTGACGCCAAAGATCTCGGGAAGCACGACCACGGCGGCCCGGCGCTGCGGCGCGCCTGCGGCGGGTTGCGCCTGCCAGGCGCGCACTGGCGTGCCGTCGGCGCTGGTGAGGGTGATCCATGCGTTCATGGCGGGTCTCCTGTGTGTTGCTTCAGAGCGTGTTGACGATCTCCTCATAGCGCCCGTTGTCTCGCAAAGGTGGTGGCTGCAAGGCGCAAAGCGCAGCCGGGCTGGTGGCCCGGCGAGTATTTGCAACGCAGCAGACGCCATCTTTGCGGGACAACCCTCCGGGCAAGGCAGCAAAAGGCCGCACTCCGCGTTGCGCACCTTGCCCAGGCCACCAGCATGGCCTGCGGCGCGCGCCTCGATTGCGGCCTTTTGCTGCCTTGCGGGCGCTATGAGGAGATCGTCAACATGCTCTCAGTGTGCCGGCTGGCTTTGCAGCCATTGCGCCAGCTCGGTGGCGACCTGGCGCGAAGCCTGGGTCAGCGCGCGCGCGCCGCCGGCGGCGTCGGGCGTGTCGGCGGGCACGCGCGCGGTGAACAGGCGCTGGCCTTGCAGCGCCTCGCCCTGGCCGCTGGCGCGCGACAGCGTGGCGCGCACGCGCACCAGCGCGGCGCTGGTCTGCGGCGTGTCGAAGACCTGGCTGAACTCCTCCAGCTGCACACGCAGCACGGCGGGCAGGCCGCCGCCAGCCAGCTGCTGTGTCAGCCCGGCGTCGCCCAGCAGCACGGGGCGCTGCTGCCCCAGCTGCTCCTGCAGAGCGGCCGTCAGCAGCGTGGCGGGGGGCTGGCTCCAGCGCGCCTGTGCGTAGGGGCGCAGCTGCTGCGCGTTGGCGTAGGCCAGGCGATAGAGCAGCGCGGTGCTGTCTTCGGGCAGGCCCAGGGTCTGCACCTCGGCCAGCGCGATCGCCGGCAGGCGCTGCGCCTGGGCCGCCGGCGCCTGGGCCGCTGGCGGGCCGAAATCGTAGATGGCGGCGTGCGCCGGCGGCTGCGGCAGCACCGAGCAGCCGCCGGCCAGCAGCGCAAGAGCGCCAGCCAGCAAGAGGGTGCGGATGGGTGCGCGCGCGGCGCGGGAACAGGGGCGGGAAGAGGTCATGGCTGTGCTCCTGCGGCGGTGCCCGGCGCTTCAAAGCCGGGCTCGCCCGGGCCGGCGCGCACCGTGTCCGGGCCGTAAATCAGTTGCTGCGGGTTGTCGCTGATGCCCGCGGCGGCGCGGCCGATGCGGCGCGCCGCCGCCGAGGTGTCGCCCGCAGCGCGGTTGACGCGCGGCAGCGTGACGCGCGCCAGGCGGTCGATGGCGCCCGACAGCGCCTGCGCGCTGTCCGTCAGGCCGTCGAGCGCGCCGCCTTCGCGGTTCAGCGCCTGCACCGTTTGCTCGATGCTTTGCGCCGCACCGCCCGCGTGCTCGCTGGCCTGGCGCAGCGCCTGCAGGCTCTGGCGGCTGTCGCTGATCAGTGCGGGCAGCTGCGCCAGCAGCGGGTCGAGGCGCTCGGTCGTCGTGCGATCCAGGCTGGCGGCCAGGTGCTGCATGCTGGAGGCGGCCTGGCCGATGTGCTCCAGCGCCTGGTCCACGCGCTGCTGGTTGCCCTCGTCGAGCAGGCGCGCGACGCGCTCCATGATGTCCTGCGCCTGCCCGAGCAGCTGCGGGCCTTGCTCGACCAGGCGGCTCAGCTGCGAGGGCTGCAGCGGCAGGCGCGGCAGGCCGCTGGGGCCGGGCGTGGGCGCGGTCAGCGCGGAGGCGGCGTCGTCGAGCTGGATGTGCGCCAGGCCCGTGACGCCCTGGTAGCCCAGCGTGGCAAAGGTGGTCGCGCCGATCGGCGCGTCCGTGTCGACCGCGATGCGGATCAGCACGTTGCCCGGCGTCTGCGGGTCGAAGCCGATGGCCAGCACCTTGCCGACGTTCACGCCCTTGTAGCGCACCGCAGCCTGCGGCTGCAGGCCGGTGACGCTTTCGCGGCTGGACAGTTCGTAGCGGTTGTAGCTGGAATGGTCGCGCGACAGCCACATGGCCAGCGCCGCCAGCAGCGCGGCGACGGCAATCACGAACACGCCCGCCGCCCATGCGTGGGATTTGTTTTCCATCAGGTCTCCTTGACCGGCGCCAGCGCCGTGGCGGGCGCCAGTGCGCGCCGTCCGCGTTCGCCGCGAAAGAAATGGTCGATGAAGGGGTGGTCGAACTGCGCCACTTCGCGCGGCGGCCCGGCCACGATGACGCGCTTGTCGGCCAGCACCGCGACGCGGGTGGACAGCGCGTACAGGGTGTCCAGGTCGTGCGTGACCATGATCACCGTCAGGCCCAGCTGGCCGTGCAGCGTGCGCAGCAGCTCGCAGAACTCGTCGGAGCCGTTGGGATCGAGCCCCGCAGTGGGTTCGTCGAGCAGCAGCAGCGGCGGATCCATGATGAGTGCGCGCGCCAGCGCCACGCGCTTGATCATGCCGCCCGACAGGTCGGCGGGCATGCGCGCGGCGTGTTCGGGCGCCAGGCCCGCCAGGCGCAGCTTGACCAGGGCGGCGTCGCGCACCACGTCCGCGGGCAGCGTGCCCAGCTCGCGCAGCGCAAAGGCGATGTTGTCGAGCACGCTGAACGCCGAGAACAGCGCACCGTGCTGGAACAGCATGCCCACGCGCGCGCTGGCGCCCTCGCCGCCGAGCCGCGCGGCCGGCTGGCCCAGTACGGTGACGCTGCCCCGCGTGGGGCGGGTCAGCCCCAGGATGTGGCGCAGCAGCACCGTCTTGCCCGTGCCCGAGCCGCCGACCAGCGAGAGGATCTCGCCCGGCTGCACCTGCAGATCCAGGTTCTGGTGCACCGCGAACGCCTGGTCGCCCTTGCCGAACACCGTGGCCAGGCCGCGGATGTCGACGATTGGCGTGGCGCGCTCTGCGGGGCTGGTCTGCGCTGCGTCCATGCTAGGGCCTGTTCACACTAATCAAGGGGATCGCGTTGGGCCTGAGCGCTGTCGAGCGCAAGGCGTCCACCGCAGCAAGACTCAATGTCTTGCGAGGATGGACAACGCAGCGGGCGGCGGCGCTCAGGCCCAACCCTGCGGGAAGGCATGAAAAATCCGCCTGCCCTGCGTTGCCCGTCTTGCGCGTATTGACATACGCGCGGCGCCAGGCGCCTTGTTCAACCAAATTTTTCATGCCTTCGCGACCCCTTGATTAGTGTGAACAGGCCCTAAAAGCCCAGGTTCTTGAACGCGATGGCGAACAGCGCGTCGACGATGATGACCATGGTGATCGCGCTGACCACCGATGCCGTCGTGCCCTCGCCCAGGCTTTGCGTGTCGGGCTTGACCTGCAGGCCGTAGTGGCAGCCGATCAGTGCGATGAACACACCGAAGACGACCGACTTGCCCATGGCCAGCCACAGGTTGGATGCGCGCACCGCCGACGGCAGTGCCTGCATGAAGTAGGCCGGCGAGATGTCCATCACCAGGTCGGCCGCCAGCATGCCGCCAGCCAGTGCGGCCAGCGTGGTCCACAGGGAGATCAACGGCATGGCCAGCGCCAGCGCCAGCGCGCGCGGCATGACCAGGCGAAAGCCGTGCGGTATGCCCATCACGCGCATCGCGTCCAGTTCCTCGGTCACGCGCATCACGCCGATCTGCGCGGTGATGGCCGAGCCCGAGCGCCCGGCCACCAGGATGGCGGCCAGCATGGGGCCGAGCTCGCGGATCAGCGAGATGCCCAGGATGTTGACGATGAAGGCCTCGGCGCCGAACTGGCGCAGCTGCAGGCTCATCAGGTAGGCCAGCACCACGCCGATCAGAAAACCCACCAGCGCGGTGATCGGCAGCGCCGCCGCGCCCATGCGGTACAGATGGCCCGAGACGTCGCGCCACGGTGCGCGCAGCGGCCGGCGCAGCAGCGCCAGCACGTCCAGCAGCAGGCCGCCGACCAGCTCGACCAGGTGGCGCCCGTGCGCCAGCGTCTGCAGCACGCGAATGCCCAGCGCGTCCAATGCGTCGCCTGGGCGCCAGCGCGCGGGCGGGCTCTGCGGTTGTTGCGACAGCTCGGCCACGCGCGCCAGCAGCGTGCGGTGCGCGTCATGTATCTGCAGCCGCTCGGGCCAGCGCCGGCCCCAGTGGTTCCACAGCAGCTGCGCGCCCACATGGTCCAGGCGCGACAGGCCGCGCAAATCCCAGTCCAGGGCCGCGGCGCTGGCGTGCAGTTGCGCCAGCAGCGCTCGGCAGGCGCGGCGGTCGGCAAAATGCGCCGCCACCCAGTCGCCGCGCACCAGCACGCGCTGCGAGGCCGCATCGCCGCGCGCGAGGGTGGGGGGCTGGGGGACATTCATCGGGCAGACATTGTGCACAAACTGCCACGACCGCTGGGCGCAGCTGTGAAAAAACATCCAGAAATGCGGCAAAGCCTTGCCGTTGAATACCGCGGCGCTACTGAAATGAGAGTGCGTGGTAGTTTGCCCTCTCGACAAACCTGGTGCCGTTCGGACAATGACCGTCCATCATGAGCGACACCACTTTCGACTACATCATCGTTGGCGCCGGCACGGCCGGATCGCTGCTGGCCAACCGCCTGAGCGCTGACGCCGACCGGCGCGTGCTGCTGCTCGAAGCCGGCCCCAGGGACAACTACCACTGGATCCACATCCCGGTCGGCTACCTGTACTGCATCGGCAACCCGCGCACCGACTGGCTGTACCAGACCGAGCCCGACGCCGGGCTCAACGGCCGCAGCCTGCGCTACCCGCGCGGCAGGACGCTGGGCGGGTGCTCCAGCATCAACGGCATGCTCTACCTGCGCGGCCAGGCGCGCGACTATGAGCAATGGGCCGACATCACCGGCGAGGACGCCTGGCGCTGGGCCAGCGTGCTGCAGGCGTTTCGCCGCCATGAAGACCATTGGCGGCTCGATGACCCGGCGCAGGCCGGCGAAGACTTCAAGCGCCTGCACGGCAGCAAGAGCACCGGCGGCGGGGGCGAATGGCGCGTCGACCGCCAGCGCCTGCGCTGGGACATCCTCGACGCCTTCGCCCAGGCCGCGCAGCAGGCGGGCATTCCGGCGACCGACGATTTCAACCGCGGCGACAACGAGGGCGTGGGCTATTTCGAGGTCAACCAGAAAAACGGCTGGCGCTGGAACACGGCCAAGGCATTTTTGCGCCCCGCCTGCACGTCGCGCAGCAACTTCACGTTGTGGACGGGCGCGCAGGCCCAGCGCCTGATCACCGAGGTGGGCAGCGACGGGCGGCTGCGCTGCACCGGTGTTGAACTGATCCGGGACGGCCAGGCGGTGACGGTGCGCGCCACGCGCGAGGTCATCCTGAGCGCGGGCGCCGTCAATTCGCCGCAACTCTTGCAACTGTCGGGCATAGGCCCGCAGGAGCTGCTGCAGCGCCATGGCATCGACGTGGTGCAGGCGCTGCCCGGCGTGGGCGCCAATCTGCAGGATCATCTGCAGATTCGCGCGGTCTACAAGGTGCAGGGCGTGGCCACGCTCAACACGCTGGCCAGTTCGCTCGTGGGCAAGGCGCGCATCGGCCTGCAATACCTGCTCTCGCGCAGCGGCCCGATGAGCATGGCGCCGTCGCAGCTGGGGGCATTCACCCGCTCCAGCCCCGGCATGGCGCATCCCAACATCGAGTTCCACGTCCAGCCGCTGTCGCTGGAGGCCTTCGGCGAGCCGCTGCACGACTTTCCGGCGTTCACCATCAGCGTGTGCAACCTCAACCCGACCAGCCGCGGCAGCGTCCAGATCACCAGCGGCGACTGGCGCCAGGCGCCGGCGATCGCGCCGCACTACCTGTCGACCCCCGAAGACCGCCAGGTGGCCGCCGACAGCCTGCGCGTGGTGCGCCGCATTGCCCAGCAGCCGGCGCTGGCGCGCTACCGGCCCGAGGAGTACAAGCCCGGCCCGCAGTACCAGAGCGACGAGGAGCTGGCGCGGCTGGCCGGCGACATTGCCACCACCATCTTCCACCCCGTCGGCACAACCCGGATGGGCCGCGCCAACGACCCGCTGGCCGTGCTCGACCCGCAATTGCGCGTGCGCGGCATGGCCGGCCTGCGCGTGGTCGACGCCGGCGCGATGCCGACCATCACCAGCGGCAACACCAACAGTCCGACGCTGATGATGGCCGAGATGGCAGCGCAGTGGATACGTCGTGACAATACGTAAAGCAGGAAATTTTCGGGGAAACCCCCAATAGGGCAAGTGGCGTACTGTCACTAAAGTAACACCACTCGACGGCCGCCGCGGCGCGCCACACGAGGGGCCGAGGAGACAACCCGCCAATCCAAGAACAAGATCACATTCAACAGCATCCGCTTCGAGATGCATTTCTCTGAAAGCACCTGCGCCGCAGGTGCTTTTTTTTGCCCGCAAAACGGGCAGCGCTGCAGCAGGCGCGGTGCGACAATCGCGCCGATGGAATCGATCATCGTTGCGCTGGCGTCGCTGTTGGCCGGCTTCGTGGACGCCATCGTCGGCGGCGGCGGGCTGGTTCTGCTGCCGGCGCTGTTCGCCACCTTTCCCGCGGCCGCACCGGCCGACCTGCTGGGCACCAACAAGAGCGCCGCCATCTGGGGCACGGGCGTGGCCACCTGGCAGTACAGCCGTCGCGTGGTGCTGCGCTGGCCCACATTGCTGCCGGCGGCGGTGGCGGCCTTCGTCGGCGCGTTTGCCGGCTCATGGACGGTGACGCTGATCTCGGCCGACATCCTGCGCAAGCTGCTGCCGGTGATTTTGCTGGTGCTGCTCGTCTACACGCTGGCGCGCAAGGATCTGGGGCGCATACACGCGCCACGACTGGCCGAGCGCGCAGAAATGCAGGCCGCCTGCGCCATCGGCCTGCTGCTGGGGTTCTACGACGGCTTCTTCGGCCCCGGCACCGGCAGCTTCTTCGTCTTCCTGTTCGTGCGCGTGCTCGGCTACGACTTCCTGAACGCATCGGTGTCGGCTAAGCTGCTCAATCTGTCGACCAACGGCGCCTCGCTCATCCTGTTTGCCGCCAAGGGCCATGTGTGGTGGCATTTCACGCTGGTGCTGGCGCTGGCCAACGTGGCGGGCAGCGTGCTGGGCGCGCGCCTGGCGCTCAAGCATGGCGCGGGTTTCGTGCGCATCATTTTCATTCTCGTGGTTGGTGTACTGATTCTCAAAACCGGGTATGACGCGTTTGTGCGCTGATTCCATTTTTAAATCAAACGGTTACTTTGTCGGCTTCGCTTGCCGTGCTACAGCACTGTCTGCGCTGCGCCTTCGCGTACCCGATTGATTGAAAAATGGAATGACTCGTGAAAGGACGGACATGACTACCAATCGCTGCCTGACCCTGATCGGCGCGCCCACCGACGTGGGCGCCAGCGTACTGGGCGCCAGCATGGGGCCGGACGCGCTGCGCATTGCCGGCATTGCCGGCGCGCTGCGCGGGCGCGGCCTGCAGGTGAGTGACCTGGGCAACCTGCCCGGCCCGGGCAACCCGCAGGCGCCGGCAAGCGGGGGCTGGCGCCATTTGCCGGAGGTGACCGCCTGGTGCCAGGCGGTGCATGTGGCTACGGCCGGGGTGCTGCAGGCGGGCGCGCTGCCGCTGTTGATGGGTGGCGACCACAGCCTGGCCATTGGCTCGATCAGCGCGGTGGCCGCGCACTGCCGCGCCAGCGGCCGGCGCCTGAAGGTGTTGTGGCTAGACGCGCACGCCGACGCCAACACGCCGGCGTCGTCGCCCAGCGGCAATTTGCACGGCATGCCGGTGGCCTGTCTGCTGGGGCAGGGGCCGCAGCAACTCGTTGAATTGGGCGGCGCGGCTCCGGTGCTGTCGGCGCGGCAGATCACGCAGATCGGCGTGCGCAGCGTCGACCCGCTGGAGAAGCAGTTCGTCAACCGCCAGGGCATCGTGGTGCACGACATGCGCGCCATCGACGAGCAGGGCATGCGCGCCGTGGTGCAGCAGGCGCTGGCGGACGTGGACGAGCACACCCACTTGCACGTGAGCTTCGACCTGGACTGCCTTGACCCGTCGGTCGCGCCGGGCGTGGGCACGCCGGTGCGCGGCGGGCCGACCTACCGCGAGATGCAGCTGTGCATGGAGATGCTGGCCGACAGCGGCGCGCTCGCTTCGCTCGACCTGGTCGAACTCAACCCGGCGCTGGACACGCGCAACCAGACGGCCGAGCTGGCCGTCGACCTGCTGGAGAGCCTGTTCGGCAAGTCCACGCTGGTGCGCCCGTGAAGCCGCGGGTGCGTGCGGGTTTGCCGTAGGGCGGCGCCCACGGCGGCGTTCCTATAATCCGCCAGCTTCTCTGGTGCCGTCGCCCGGGCCATGCGCTGCGGCGCGGGCGCCGTGCCAGATGGATTGCATCTCCCCACCCACAGGACAAGTGATGAACATCTTCAATATCGTGGCCACGGCCGCCGTGGCGCTGGCCGCCGCCGTCAGCGCACAGGCCCGCCCGTTGGCCGACATCGAAAAAAGCGGCACCATCATCCTGGCCTCCGAAGGCCAGTACGCGCCGTTCAACTATTTCGAGGGCAAGAAGCTGACCGGCTACGAGATCGAGGTGGGCGAGGCCGTCGCGAAGAAAATGGGCCTGAAGTACGAGTGGAAGACCGTCGGCTTCGATGCGCTGCTCACCGGCCTGGCGCAAGATCGCTGGGACCTGGTGATCGCCAGCCACGCGATCACCGAAGAACGCGCCAAGGCCGTCACTTTCACGCTGCCGCACTACTGCTCGGGCGGGCAGATCACGGCGCTCGATCCCAAGATCCGCACCGCCGCCGACCTGGCGGGCAAGGTGGTGGCGGTGCAGACCGGCACTACCTACCTGGACAGTGTCAAGAAGGTGCCCGGCGTCAAGGACGTGAAGAACTTCCCGACCGACGAGGCGGCGCGCAATGCGCTGTCGTCCAAGCGCGTCGACGCCTGGGTGACCGACCGCTTCGTCGCCAAGGATCTGATCAGGAAAGTGCCCCAGGCGGGGCTGAAGACCGGCGACATGCTGTTCGTCGAGCAGGTGGCTTCGGCGGTCTCCAAGGGCAACACCACGCTGGCCGACGCCTGGAACCAGGCGCTCAAGGCGCTGATTGCCGATGGCACGATCGCGGCGATCTCGCAAAAATACTTCGGCGAAGACGTCACCTGCAAGTAACCCCTACGGGGCCGCCGCGTGCTGCGGCGACCCCGCCGTTTGCCCATGTTCCCTGATCTCTGGCCCGCACGCTGGAGTCGCTCCCAGCGCAGCAACGCCACGCTGGTGGCGGCCCTGGTGCTGATGGCGCTTGCGCTGTCCCTGCTGGGCAAGCTCCTGTCGCTGTTCCCCGAGCCGATCGGCTCCAACGCCGCGCTGTTTGCCGACGGCGCGCTGACCACGCTCGGCCTCACGCTGGTCTCGGGCACCGTCGGCCTCATCCTGGGCACCGCCGCCGCGCTGGCGCGCACCTCGCGCCGGGCGTGGCTGCGCTATGTCGCGCGCTTCTACATCTGGGCGATTCGCGGCACGCCGCTCTTGGTGCAGATCCTGTTCGTCTACTTTGCGCTGCCGGTGCTGGTGCCGGGGCTGAACCTGTCGGACTTCACCTCGGCCGTCGTCGCGCTGGGGCTGAACGTGGGCGCCTACAACGCCGAGGCGGTGCGCGCCGGTCTGCTGGCCGTGCCGCGCGGGCAGGGCGAGGCGGCGCGTGCGCTCGGCCTGTCGCGCCGGCATGTGTTTCTGGACGTGGTGTTCCCGCAAGCGTTCAAGATTGCGCTGCCGCCGCTGGTGAGCAATTTTGTTGCGCTGCTCAAGGACTCATCGCTGGCCTACGTGATCGGCGTCGTCGAGCTGACCAATGTGGGCAACCGCATCCAGTCGGCCACCTTCCAGCCGGTGGCAACGCTCACCACGGTGGCCATCACCTACCTGATCCTGACCACGCTGGTCACGCAGATCACCAACGCCATCGAGTACCGCTTCGACGTCGAGGGGCGCGCCCAATGAGCAGCAGCGAGCCGGCGCCCTACATCGTCTGCACCGACGTACGCAAGGCCTTTGGCAGCCATGAGGTGCTCAAGGGCGTGTCCACGCAGTTTCGCACCGGCGAGGTGACGGTCATCATCGGCGCCTCGGGCTCGGGCAAGAGCACGCTGCTGCGCGCCATCAACCGGCTGGAGCCGCACGACAGCGGCAGCATCACCATCGACGGTGTCGCGGTGGGCGACGACGCCGCCACGCTGCAGCGCCAGCGCAGCGAAGTGGGCATGGTGTTCCAGCAGTTCAACCTGTTCGGCCACCTGACGGTGCTCGACAACCTGACGCTGGCGCCGCGGCGCGTGCGCCGCACGCCGCGCTCGCAGGCGCGCGAGCAGGCCATGGCGCTGCTCGCGCGCGTGGGCATGCAGGATCATGCGCACAAATATCCCTGGCAACTCTCGGGCGGGCAGCAGCAGCGCGTAGCCATTGCGCGCGCGCTGGCCATGGCGCCCAAGGTCATTCTGTTCGACGAGCCCACCAGCGCGCTCGACCCCGAGATGGTGCAGGAGGTGCTGGACGTGATGCGAGAGCTGGCGCACGGCGGCATGACGATGATCGTCGTCACGCACGAAATGGGTTTTGCGCGCGAGGTGGCCGACCGCGTGATGTTCTTCGACCAGGGCTGCATCGCCCACGACGCACCTCCGGCCGAGTTCTTCGCCAACCCGGGCAGCGAGCGCATCCGTGCCTTCATCCGGCGCATGAGCGCCTGAGCCTTCCATGCGCAGAGAACACCAGGGCCTGCTGGCCCTTTTGATCGTGGTCGCCATCTGGGGCACCACCTTCCCGACGATGAAGCTGCTGTCGACGCAGCTCGACGCGCTGCAGATCATCGGCGCGCGCTTCGCGATTGCGCTGGTGGTGCTTTTGCCGCTGTGGCGCGGCATGCGCCGCGCCGAGCTGCGCTGGGGGCTGCTGCTGGGCGCGCTGCTGTTCATCGCGTTCTGGTTGCAGACCGAGGGGCTGGCGCGCACCAGCAGCAACCGCAATGCCTTCGTCACCGGGCTGAACGTGCTCGTCGTGCCGCTGCTGGCGATGGTGGTGCTGGGGCGGCGCTGCGGCGTGATGCTGTGGGGCGCCTGCGCGCTGGCGCTGGCCGGCATGGTGTTGATGTTCCACGAGGACGCGCCCTGGAACCTGGGCGATACGCTGACGCTGGCGAGCACCTTGTTCTATGCGGTCTACATCCTGCTGCTGGAGGAATGCGCGCGGCGCAACGCCGTCCGGCCGCTGCGCGCCGCGCGCCTGGCAGCCAGCCAGGCGCTGGTCATGTTCGCTGCGTCGGCGCTGCTGATCCTGCTGCGCCATGGCGGCCTGGGCGGCACGCTGGGCGCGCTGCGCGGGCTGGGGACGCACGAGCTCGTCTCGCTCGTCTACCTGGGCGTGCTGGCCAGCGTGCTCGTCGTGACGCTGCAGGCCTGGGGCCAGCAGCGCGTGGATGCGGTGCGCAGCGCCATCGTCTACGGGCTGGAGCCGGTGTGCGCGGCTGCCACCGCGTGGCTGTTGATTGGCGAGCGCCTGGGCGCCAGCGGCCTGGCCGGCGCGGCGCTGATCGTCATCGCGCTGGTCATCAGCCAGCTGCCGGCGCCACGCGTGCGCGCGCTCACCCGGGAGGCGGCGTGATCGGTACGTCGGCCACCTGGCGCGGCGCGCCGATGGGCGGGCCGCCCTGGCCGCGGGCGACGGCGGCAATGTCTTCCTCGCTGGGGTACAGGCCCGACAACCAGTAGTCGAACACCCGGCGCACGATGGGCGCGGCCGCGGCGGCGCCAAAGCCGGCGTTCTCGACGATGACGGCGACCGCGATGCGTGGCTCCTCGACCGGGGCGAACGCGGAAAACAGCGAATGGTCGCGCTGGTGCTCGGCCAGCAGCTTGGCGTCGTAGCGGGTGTTGCGTGCCCAGTTCACGGCCTGGGCCGTGCCGGTCTTGCCCGCCGAGGTGTAGGCCGCGCCGGCGAACACACGCCGGCCGGTGCCTGATTCGTTGACCGCCGCCAGCCCCGCGTGCACCACTTGCACGTTGGCGCTCTTGTAGCCCAGGTTCTCGCCCGGGGGCTGATCGATCGGCGTGATCGTGCCGCTGAGCTGGTCGCGCACTGCCTTGGCCAGGTGGGGGCGGTGGCGCGTGCCGCCGTTGGCCAGCACGCTCTCGGCCACGGCCAGCTGCAGCATGGTGAAGTTGTTGTAGCCCTGGCCGATGCCCAGCGAGACGGTCTCGCCCGGGAACCACTTCTTCATGTCGGCGCGCTTGTAGGCCTGCCGCTTCCAGGCCTGGCTGGGCAGCACGCCGCGCAGTTCGCCGCCCAGGTCGATGCCGGTGATCTGGCCAAAGCCCATCGGTGCCATGAAGTCGTGGATGGCGTCCACGCCCATCTCGACGGCCAGCGAATAGAAATAAGTATTGCTGGAGAACTGGATGGCTCGCACCATGTCCACGCCGCCCAGCCCGCCGGGGTGGCTGCGGAACGTCCGCCCGCCAAAGTTGTAATAGCCCGGGTCGTTGACCACCACCTTGGCGCCGCGCTTGTTCAGCTCCAGCGCGGCCAGCGCCATGAAGGGCTTGTAGGTCGATCCCGGCGGGTAGGTGCCGCGCAGCGCGCGGTTGAGAAGCGGCTTGTCGATCGACTCGTTGAGCGCCTGCCAGTTCTCCTGGTCGATGCCGTCGACGAACAGGTTGGGGTCGAACGTGGGCTTGGAGACCAGCGCCAGCACCTCGCCATTTCTCGGGTCGATGGCCACCAGCGCGCCGCGGCGCTCGCCGAACAGATCCTCGACCATCTTCTGCAGCTTGATGTCCAGCGACAGAATGACCGCGTTGCCCGGCGTTGCCGGGTGGTTCTCCAGCCGGCGCACCGCGCTGCCGCCGGCAGAGGTCTCCAGCAGCTCGAAGCCCGTCAGGCCATGCAGCGTGCGCTCGTAGCTCTGCTCCACGCCCAGCTTGCCGATGTCGTCGGTGCCGCGGTAGTTGGCCGCGTCGTCCGAATCCTCGATCTGCTCCTTCTCGCGCTGGTTGATGCGCCCGATGTAGCCGATGGCGTGGCTGGCCACCGCGCCCAGCGGGTAGCTTCGAAACAGGCGCGCGCGCACCTCCACGCCCGGAAAGCGCCAGCGCTGCGCGGCAAAGCGCGCCACCTCCTCGTCGCTCAGGCGCGTGCGGATCGGCAGCGAGTCGAAGCTGCGCGAGTCGCCGCGCAGCCGCTTGAAGCGGCGCCGGTCGCGCGCCTCGATGGTGACGATCTCGGCCAGCGCGTCGATGGTCGCCTCCACGTCGGGTACGCGCGACGGCGTGATCTCCAGCGTATAGGCCGAGAAGTTGGTCGCCAGCAGCACGCCGTTGCGGTCCAGGATCTGGCCGCGGTCGGGCACGATGGGGACGACGGCCGTGCGGTTGCTCTCGGCCTGCGCGGCCAGGCCGTCGTGGCGCAGCACCTGCAGCACGTACAGCCGCCAGCCCAGCAGCGCGAACGCCAGCAGCACGACGGCGGCGATGACGACCAGCCGCAGGCGAAAACGCCCGAGGTCTTGCTCGGTGTTGCGCAGTTCATTCATCGCCGCGCGCTCACAGGGGACGGTTGTCGTCCTGGTCGGGCGGGCGGCGCTGGGGCGCCAGCAGCACCCAGCCGACCAGCGGCCACAGCAGCGCCTGCAACACCGGCGCCGCCAGCAGCCACCAACCGGGCCACAGGCCTCCGCCGGCCAGGCGGATCAGCACCTGCAGCGCGTGCGCGCCGATGAACAGCGGCAGCAGCTGCAGCGCCTGCTGCCAGGCGCTGAACCACCACAGGCGCCGATGCGCCAGGCCCACGCCGAAGACCAGCAGGCAATAGGCCAGCGCGTGCTGGCCCAGCAGCGCGCCCTGGTGCACGTCGATGGCCAGGCCCATGACGAACGCCACGCCCAGGCCCACGCGTCGGGGCTGGTGCATGCTCCAGAACGCCAGCAGCAGCATGACCCAGTCGGGCATCCACACTACCGGCCCCAGCGGCAGCATGGCCAGTGCCAGTGCCAGTGCCAGGCTGGCGGTGATGAAGGCTGGGCTGGCCGGCAGCAGCAGCTGTTCGCTCGGCGCTTTCATCATGGCCGCGCTCGCTTGGGCTGCGGTCCGGGCGCGGGGCGCTCGGGCGTGTCCTGGCCCACAGGCGTGAGCACCATGACGTGGCGAGTGCCCAGCATCTGCGCCAGCGGCGCGCAGGCAATGCGCGCAAAAGCCGTGTCGGCGCGCCGCTGCACCTGGGTGATGCGCGCCACCGGCAGGCCTGGCGGGTAGACGCCGTCGACGCCGCTGGTTGTGAGCAGGTCACCCTCCTGTACGTCGGCGTTGACCGGGGTGTAGCGCAGCTCCATGCCCTGGGCGCTGCCCGGGTCGCCGTAGGCGATGCTGCGCACACCGGTGCGCAGATTGAGCACGGGAATGATCTGGTCATGGTCGGTCAGCAGCGTCACCTCGCTGAGCATGGGGTAGACGCGCGTGACCTGGCCGAGCACGCCAGAGGCGTCGAGCACCGGCGAGCCGGCCTCGATGCCCGCCACCAATCCTTTGTCGATGATGATGCGGCGCGTGTAGGGGTCGACGTTGTCGTACAGCACCTGCGCGGCCTGCGCCGGCGTGGGCAGGCGCTCGCGCAGCGCCAGCAGCTCGCGCAGCTGGGCGTTCTCGCGCAGCAGCTCGTCGGTCTCGCCGGCGCGCACCGCCATCAGCGCCATCTGGCGCCGCGCCGTGTCCAGCCCTTGTTGGGCGGATTCGAGCGACTGGAAGTAGTCGGCGCCGTGATCGGCAAAAACGACCGGCTGCAGCATCACCCACTGCAGCGGATACAGCACGGTGGCCACCGCCTGGCGGATCGGGCCGGTCAGGTGAAAGCGCGCGTCGGCCACCATCAGGAACAGCGCCAGCGCGCCGTACAGCGCCAGCTGCGCCAGCGGCGACGGGCCCTGGCGGAACATCGACGGCGCCCTGCGCTCCAGCGTTCCCAGGGGCATGCGCTCAACGTCCTGGCAGCATCAACCGCCCGGGGCGATCAGTCGTTGGTGAAGATGCCGACCTGGCGGTCCAGGCGGTCGAGCGCCATGCCGCAGCCGCGCACCACGCAGGTCAGCGGCTCCTCGGCCACCAGCACGGGCAGGCCGGTCTCCTCGGACAGCAGGCGGTCGAGGTCGCGGAGCAGCGCGCCGCCACCGGTCAGCATCATGCCGCGCTCGGCAATGTCGGCGCCCAGCTCGGGCGGCGTCTGCTCCAGCGCGTTCTTGACGGCGCTGACGATCTGGTTGAGCGGCTCGGTCAGCGCCTCCAGCACCTCGTTGGAGGAGATGGTGAAGCTGCGCGGCACGCCCTCGGAGAGGTTGCGCCCGCGCACCTCCATCTCCTTGACCTCGGAGCCGGGAAAGGCGCTGCCGATCTCCTTCTTGATCGCCTCGGCCGTCGGCTCGCCGATCAGCATGCCGTAGTTGCGCCGGATGTAGCTGATGATGGACTCGTCGAACTTGTCGCCGCCCACGCGCACGCTGCCCTTGTAGACCATGCCGCCCAGGCTGATCACGCCGACCTCGGTGGTGCCGCCGCCGATGTCCACGACCATCGAGCCCGAGGCTTCGGACACCGGCAGGCCGGCGCCGATGCCGGCGGCCATCGGCTCCTCGATCAGATATACGGCGGTGGCGCCGGCGGCCTCGGCCGCGTCCTTGATGGCGCGGCGCTCGACCTGGGTGGAGCCGCAGGGCACGCAGATGATGATGCGCGGGCTGGGCGTGAGCACGCTGCGTGGATGCACCATCTTGATGAACTGCTTGATCATCTGCTCGGTGATCACGAAGTCGGCGATCACGCCGTCCTTCATCGGGCGGATCGCCTCGATGTTGCCGGGCACCTTGCCCAGCATGGCCTTGGCTTCGCTGCCGACGGCCTGGATGACCTTCTTGCCGTGGGGGCCGCCCTCGTGGCGGATCGCGACGACCGACGGCTCGTCCAGCACAATGCCCTTGTCGCGGGCAAAAATCAGGGTATTGGCGGTGCCAAGGTCAATGGCCAGGTCGGTGGAAAAATACCGGCGGAATGCTCCGAACATTCAAAAATCCTCATGCGGCACGGCAAGCGCTTCGTCCTGCAGTCGCCGGATATCGATGGAAAAAAGGAGATTGGGGGGATTTTTTCGCACAATGACCGGCGTGATCGGGGCAATTGCGGCAAAGCCGGGATAATAACGCATCCCCTGTCAACCCCTTGTGCGGCGCCGGAGCGGATCCCTGGTAATTACATCCGGTTTCGGGCCGCCTTTGCTTCTCTTATGGCCCTCTCTGCCCAGGACATTGAACGCATCGCGCGCCTGTCGCGCCTGCGCTTCTCCCCCGAAGACGCCGAGCGCATGCGCTCGACGATCAACGACTTCTTTGCCATCGTCGAAAAAATGCAGGCCGTCGACACCACTGGCGTCGCGCCGCTGGCGCACCCGCTGGCAGCCGCCCAGCCGGTGCAACTGCGCCTGCGCGAGGACGTGGTGAGCGAACCCGACCGCCGCGACGACTACCTGGCCAACGCCCCGGCGGCCGAGCGTGGACTGTTCCTCGTGCCCCGGGTCATCGAATAAAGGACGCGGCGCATGACGAACGACACCGCATTGCACGATATGGGCGTGGCAGAGCTTGCCGCGCAGCTCAAGGACAAAAAAGTCAGCAGCGTCGAGGCTGCACGGCATTTCCTGGCGCGCGCGCGCCAGCACCAGGCGCTGGGCGCCTTTCTCTCGGTCGACGAGGACGCCACGCTGGCGCAGGCGCGCGCGCAGGATGCGCTGATCGCCGAGGGCAAGGGCGGGCCGCTGGCGGGCGTGCCGATTGCGCACAAGGACGTGTTCGTCACGCGCCAATGGCCGACGACGGCCAGCGCGCCGATGCTGGACGGCTACCGCTCGCCGTTCGACGCAACCATCGTCGACAACCTGGCGCAGGCCGGCTGCGTGACGTTGGGCAAGCTCAGCTGCGACGAATTCGCGATGGGTGGCGCCAACGAGCACGCCGGCATCGCGCCCGTGGGCTTTGATGCACCCCAGCCGGTGCGCAACCCCTGGGACGCCACGCGCGTGCCAGGCGGCTCCTCGGGCGGCTCGGCCGCGGCCGTTGCCGCGGGCCTGGCGCCTGCTGCCACCGGCAGCGATACCGGCGGCTCGATCCGCCAGCCATCCAGCCTGTGCGGTATCACCGGCATCAAGCCCACCTACGGGCGCGCCAGCCGCTACGGCATGATTGCCTACGCCTCCAGCCTGGATCAGGCCGGCGTGATGGCGCGCAGCGCGCGCGACTGCGCGTTGCTGCTGTCCAGCCTGTGCGGGCCCGACATCGACCGCGATTCCACCAGCGTGGACATGCCGCCCGAGGACTTTACGCGCCACCTGGGCGAGGGCGTCAAGGGGCTGCGCATCGGCGTGCCGCGCGAGTTCTTCGGCGAGGGCCTGCACGCCGACGTGCGCGCCGCCATCGAGGGCGCGCTCAAGGAGTTCGAGAAGCTGGGCGCGCGCCTGGTGCCCATCAGCCTGCCGCGCACCGACCTGGCCGTGCCGGTCTACTACGTCATCAGCCCGGCCGAGGCCAGCTCCAACCTGGCGCGGCTCGACGGCGTGCGCTACGGCCACCGCGCCAAAAACTACGCCGATCTGGTCGACATGTATACGCAAAGCCGCACCGAGGCCTTTGGCGAGGAGGTCAAGCGGCGCATCATGATCGGCACCTATGTGCTGTCCGAAGGCTATTACGACGCCTACTACCTGCAGGCGCAGCGCATCCGCCGCATGATCGCCGACGACCTGCAGGCCGCGTTCAAGGACTGCGACCTGATCGCCGGCCCGGCCGCGCCCAGCGTCGCCTGGCCCATCGGCAGCAAGACCGACCCGCTGGACACCTATCTGTCCGACATCTACACGCTGCCCGCGTCGCTGGCCGGCCTGCCCGGCATGAGCGTGCCGGCCGGCACCGGCGACGCCGGCCTGCCCGTGGGTCTGCAGCTGGTGGCCAACCACTTCCAGGAGGCGCGCCTGCTGGCGGCCGCGCACCAGCTGCAGCAGGCCACCGACTGGCACCTGCGCCGCCCCTCCCTGTAAGGCCTTTTCCATGACCACGAATCTCATCCAAGGCTACGAGGTCGTCATCGGCTTCGAAACCCACGCCCAGCTGGCGACCAACACCAAGATCTTCAGTCGCGCCAGCACCGCCTTTGGCGCCGAACCCAACACCCAGGCCTGCGCCGTCGACCTGGCGCTGCCCGGCACGCTGCCGGTGATGAACAAGAAGGCGGTGGAGTGCGCCATCCGCCTGGGCCTGGCGCTGGGCAGCCACATCGCGCCCGAGAGTGTTTTTGCGCGCAAGCACTACTTCTACCCCGACCTGCCGCACGGCTACCAGATCAGCCAGTTCGACAAGCCGGTGGTGCAGGGCGGAACCGTCTCGTTCTACCTGGGCGAGGAGAAGAAGACCGTGCGCCTGGTGCGCGCCCACCTGGAGGCCGACGCTGGCAAGTCGCTGCACGAGGACTTCATCGGCATGAGCGGCATCGACCTGAACCGCGCCGGCACCGCGCTGCTGGAGATCGTCACCGAGCCCGACATGCGCTCCAGCAACGAGGCCGTCGCCTACGCCAAGGCTCTGCACCAGGTCGTCACCTGGATCGGCATCTGCGACGGCAACATGCAGGAAGGGTCGTTCCGCTGCGACGCCAACGTCAGCGTGCGCCGGCCCGGCGCGCCGCTGGGCACGCGCCGCGAGATCAAGAACCTGAACTCGTTTCGCAACATGCAGCAGGCCATCGACTACGAGATCCGCTGGCAGATCGAGCAGATCGAGGACGGCATTGCCATCCAGCAGGCCACCGTGCTGTTCGACCCCGACACCGGCGAGACCCGCGCGATGCGCACCAAGGAGGACGCGGCCGACTACCGCTACTTCCCCGACCCCGACCTGCCGCCGCTGGTGATCGCACCGCAGTGGATCGACGACATCCGCGCCCAGATGCCCGAGCTGCCCCAGGCCATGGCGCAGCGCTTTGTCGTGCAATACGGCCTGCCCGAGTACGACGCCACCACGCTCACGCAAAGCCAGGCCATGGCCGCCTACTTCGAGGCCGCGGCCCAGGCCTGCGGCCAGCCCAAGCTGGCCAGCAACTGGGTCATGGGCGAGATTTCGCGCCGCCTGAACGCGGAAGAAATCGGCATGGAACAGGTCAAGGTCAGCGCCGGGCAACTGGGCACGCTGATCGCCCGCATCCACGGCAACGTCATCAGCAACAACGCCGCCCGGCAGGTGTTCGAGGCGCTGTGGAGCGGCGAGGGCGTCGACGTCGACGCCGTCATCGACGCCAAGGGCCTCAAGCAGATGAATGACACCGGCGCGCTGGAGAAGATCATCGACGAGGTGATTGCCGCCAACCCCGCCAACGTCGAGCAGTACCGCGCCGGCAAGGACAAGGCCTTCAACGCGCTGGTCGGCCAGGTGATGAAGGCGTCCAAGGGCAAGGCCAACCCGCAGCAGGTCAATGCACTCTTGAAGGCGCGGCTGAATTGACGGCTGACCTGATGGACGATACGACAAGGGCTCCCACGGGAGCAATGCCGCTCAGTTAAGCCTGAGCGGCATTTTTCTTGATGGGGTAGTGAGTCTTGGTCATGCGCACCTCACGCGGGTAACGTCTGTCGGGTCTGCGAGGTGGCAGCACAAAGCGGCGAATG
>NZ_BAABBP010000021.1:0-63582 GCF_039538025.1 Comamonas faecalis | reverse complement strand
CTTGCTTGCGCGTCTTGCGCGTGCTCAGGTTCAGGGCGAGGTTGGTTTGCTTCATGGATGAGGAGAATGCCAGCGGTGGCTGACACCTACCAGACAGACGGGGAGGTTTTGCAGGATTTCCCTAAGAGCGTGTTCACGATCTTTCCGCAGCTCGCTGCCCACCCAAAGACAGGAATTCCCTTACTCCGTCATTGCGGCGAAAGCCGCAATCCAGCGACGACGCCTCCTTCACGGCGAGGGCTGGATACCGGCCCCGGATCAGAGTCCGGGGTGACGTTCTTCCGCCGGTATGACGGGGAAGAATCTGCGGCCTCGCGTTGGGGCTTCATGCGGCGCGGCGCGAACCGCTGCGGCGCGCGGGCGCGCTGGGCGCGGGTTCTGCAATTGCAGGCTTGGCGGCCACGGGCTCGGCGGCCATGGATTCGGTCAGTGCCACCTTGGCTTCCTCGGCCTGGGTCTCCTTCGCCTCGATGAATTTGGCCCGCGCTTCTTCAGCGTGGAGTTTGTTCAATGCCAGGGCTTGTGGTTCGTTGCGCGCCATGAAGTCGCGCACCTGCGGATAGACATATTCGCGCCAGCGCCGGCCGCTGAAGATGCCGTAGTGGCCCGCGCCCTTGACTTCGATGTGCTGGCGCCGGTCGTCGGCAATCTGCGTGCACAGATCCTGGGCCGCACGGGTCTGGCCGCTGCCGGAGATGTCGTCGAACTCGCCTTCGACGGTCAGCAAGGCGGTGTTCTGGATGTCCTGCGGGCGCACGCGTTCGATCGCGCCCTCGGGTGAGCGGACGTCCCAGGTGCCGTTGACCAGGCTGAAGTCCTGGAACACGGTCTTGATCGTCTCCAGGTAGTAGTTCGCGTCCATGTCGAGTACCGCGTTGTACTCGTCGTAGAACTTGCGGTGCGCCTCGGCGCTGGCGTCGTCGCCGCGGATCAGGTTCTTGAAGAAGTCGTAGTGGCTGGAGGCGTGGCGGTCGGGGTTCATCGCGACGAAGCCGACGTGCTGAAGAAAGCCGGGGTAGACCTGTCGCCCGACGCCCGGGAATTTTCCTGGAACGCCGTATATCACGTTGTTTTCAAACCACTCGAAACTGCGCTGCGTTGCCAGGTTGTTCACCGTGGTCGGCGAGCGGCGCGCGTCGATGGGCCCACCCATCATGGTCATCGACAGCGGCGGGGTTTCGCCGCGGCTGGCCATCAGCGAGATGGCGGCCAGCACCGGAACCGTGGGCTGGCACACGCTCATCACGTGGCAGTTGCCGTAGGTGGCCTGCAGGTGGCGGACGAATTCCTGCACGTAGTTGACGTAGTCGTCCAGGTGGAAGTCGCCGTCGGCCAGAGGAACCATGCGGGCGTTCTTCCAGTCGGTGATGTAGACCTTGTGGCCGCTGAGCATGGTGCGCACGGTCTCGCGCAGGAGTGTGGCGTAGTGCCCCGACAGCGGTGCGACGATCAGCACCACGGGCTGCGTCTTGAGCTTGGTCAGCGTGGGCGGGTCGTCGGAGAAGCGTTTGAAGCGGCGCAGCTCGCAAAAAGGCTTGTCGATCTCGATGCGCTCGTGAATGGCCACGCCAATGCCGTCGACGTCCACGGTGCGGATGCCGAATTCAGGCTTTTCGTAGTCCTTGCCAAGGCGGTGCAGCAGCTCGTAGCTGGCCGCGACGCGGTGCGACAGCTGGGTTTCGCTGAAGGGATTGAGCGAATTGCTGTAAAACTTGGCCGCAGCTTGCGCCAGGTCAGCAAACGGCTCCATCAGGCTGCGCTGCGTTTCGTAAATCGTGTAGAGCATGGGGTGGGGATTCTATGTTGCAGTGCAGCATAAAGGCTGTTCTTGGATTTTTTGTGTTGCACCTGTCTCACATAAGACACATTCGGACTGCCGGGTTTCCCAGAAAACGAAGGGTGCGTGCCGTGGATGTGTCGGTTTGGTGCCGCATATTACTGCTGAAGCCGCTTTCGTGCTGACGCCGTAGTGAAGGTGTGTCAGGGGTTCACAATTGTCTACAGTTGCCTCTGGGCGGCGGTGCTGGTCTTGATGTTTGTGCTTGTCCCTTTACCTGGTCTGGCGTAGAGGTTCAGACCATCATTGGCGTGCTATTTCGACTGTTTGTGGGGTGATGTGCGTTCATGAGTGATGACGTCGAATGCGTGGTGGTGGGCGCCGGGGTGGTTGGCCTGGCGGTGGCGCGCGCGCTGGCGCTGCAGGGGCGCGAGGTGCTGGTGCTGGAGGCCGAGGGCGCCATCGGCACACAAACGAGCGCACGCAACAGCGAGGTCATCCATGCCGGCCTGTACTACCCGGGCGGCTCGCTCAAGGCCGGGCTGTGCGTGCAAGGGCGGCAGATGCTGTACGACTACTGCGCGCAGCGCTCCATCGGCCACCGGCGCTGCGGCAAGCTGCTGGTGGCCGCCCATGCGGAGCAGTATGGGCAACTGCAACGCATTGCGCAGCAGGCGCGGGCCAATGGCGTGACGGATCTGCAATGGCTGGATTGGGCGCAAGTGCAGCGGCTGGAGCCGCAACTGGAGTGCCGTGCGGCGCTGCTCTCTCCGAGCACCGGCATCGTCGACAGCCATGCGCTGATGCTGTCGCTGCAGGCCGATCTGGAGCGGGCTGGCGGCATGGTCGTCTTGCACACGCGGCTGGTTCAGATGCACTGCGCGCCGCACGCATTTGCGTTGGTGACGCACGACGGAACCGTGCTGCGGGCGCGTGCCGTGGTCAATGCCGCAGGGCTGGGCGCCGTGGCGTTGGCGCGGTGTTTCGACGGATTGGATTCAGCACTCGTGCCACAGGCCTTTTTTGCCAAGGGCAGTTATTTTTCGTTGGCCGGCAAGGCGCCGTTTTCGCACCTGGTTTACCCGGTGCCAGAGGAGGGCGGACTGGGCGTGCATCTGACGCTGGATCTGGGCGGCCAGGCGCGCTTTGGCCCCGACGTGCAGTGGGTGGACGATCCGGGCGACCTGCAGGTCGACGCCGGGCACGCGGCGGCTTTTGCCGCAGCCGTGCGCCGCTACTGGCCCGCGCTGCCCGACGGCGCCTTGCAACCAGACTACGCGGGCATGCGGCCCAAGATCAGCGGCCCGGGCCAGCCGGCGGCCGATTTTCTGATTCAGGGGGCGGCGCAGCATGGCATCGCCGGGCTGGTCAATCTGTTTGGCATCGAATCACCGGGCCTGACCAGTGCGCTGGCGATTGCCGCGCACGTCGGTGCCTTGCTCGCTTGAACCCGGTGCAGCGAGGCTTTGAAAGTGTGCAACCAATGGGTGGTAATGGCATTAAGATGTTTTCCATGCCCGGCGTGGCCTGGCCGTTGCCGCATCTGGTTTCCAGGTTCGGGAGCCTCTCGGGCCAAGCCGGCGCGTGCTTTTGTCGTAACCACTGAGTAAAGGATTGAGATATGAACACCGTCTCTGAAGCGACAGGCAGCACCCAGGGCGAACTCGAACGCCTGGTGGGTGATTTGCGCAATCTGCTGTCCAGCCATGATCTGGATGGCATTCCCGAGATCAAGCAGTTGCGCAAGCGCCTGGACGACGGCATCCACGCCGCCCGCGACTCGGCCGTACGCGCCGCTCAGGATGCGGCGGAGCAGGCCAAGGAGGCTGCTCGCATCGCCGACCGTTACGCCCATGACGAACCCTGGCGCGTCGCCAGCGCCGCGCTGGCCGTGGGCGCGCTGGTGGGTTTTTTGCTGGCGCGTCGCTGACCGGGGCGCGGGCCGATGCCGTTGGCGGCCCTCAGGGGCTTGCGTGAACAGTTGCGTGCCAGTGCGCAGCGCGGCGCCCAGGCGGCGCATGACCGCGTGCTGCTGGCGCGCCTGGAATGGGCGCAGGTGCGCCTGCAAATCGCCTGGCTGGTGCTGTTGACCATTGGCGTGTGCAGCCTGGTCGTGGTGGCGCTGCTGCTGCTGGCCGCTGCCATCGCCGCGCCGTATTGGGACACGCCCGACCGCACCACTGTGCTGTGGTGGCTGGTGGCGGCGGCGCTGTTGTTGTGCGGTTTGGGCGGTTTTTTGCTCGTCCGGGTGCTGCAGCGCCTGGGCCGTCCGTTTGCGCTGACCCGCCATGAGCTGGCGCAGGACTGGGACACCTTCAAGGAGGGTCTGTGACCATGGCGGCGCCGAACACACAGAGCTCCATGCAAAAGGCTGCGCCGCAAGCGGACGTCGCCAGCCGCAGTGCGCCGCACGCCTGGATTGAGCTTGCGGCCACGCCGGCGCAGCAGGAGGTGCTGCAGCGCATCCACGCGCAGCGTGACGCCCTGCGCGCGCGGCGCGAGAAGCGCAAAGCGCAGGAAGTGCTGGCGGTTGCCCAGGGACAGCGGGTGGATCCGTCAGCGCCCATGGCGCAGCGCCTGTTCAGCTTTGGCCGCCTGCACCCGGTGCTCAGCATTGCGGTGCTGGGCGTGACCGCTGTAGCCGGCCCCAGGCGTTTGCTGCGCTGGTCAAGCTGGCTGTTGCCGGCAGCGCTGCGCATTTGGCGTCCGTGAAAGCCGCCCACCCGGCATTGCCGGCGGCGGTCGTCAGGGCGTATTTCAGTTTTCAGCCGCGTGCGCGCAGCGCCTGCAGTGCGCGTGCCGTCTGGTCGACCAGCGCCGGGCCCTGGTAGATCAGGCCGGTGTAGATCTGCACCACATCGGCGCCCGCTTCGATCTTGCTGACCGCGTCTTCGGCGCGCAGGATGCCGCCGACACCGATGATGGGAAACGCTGCGCCCAGCGCTGCGCGCAGCTGGCGGATCACGGCGTTGCTGGCCTGCAGCACCGGCGCGCCGCTCAGGCCGCCCGCCTCCTGCGCGTGGGGCAGGGCCTGAACCGCGTCGCGCGCCACCGTGGTGTTTGTGGCGACGACGCCATCCATGCCGTGGCGCAGCAGCGCTGCGGCAATCATCTGTACCTGTGCCTCGTCCAGGTCGGGCGCAATCTTGACGAACAGCGGCACGCGCCGCCCTTGCTGGACTGCCAGCTGCTCGCGGCGCTGCGCCAGCGCGCTCAGCAGCGCGTCCAATGCAGCGTCGCTTTGCAGCGCACGCAGATTCTTGGTGTTGGGCGAACTGATGTTGACCGCCACGTAGTCGGCGTGCGCGTACACACCATCCAGGCAGGCCAGGTAGTCGCTGGTGGCGTCTTCGATGGCCGTTGTGGCGTTCTTGCCGATGTTCAGGCCCAGCAGCAGCGGCTTGCCCTGGCTGCGCACGCGTGAGCGGCGCACGTTGGCGACGAAGGCGTCCAGCCCGTCGTTGTTGAAGCCCATGCGGTTGATCAGTGCCTGCGCCTGCGGCAGGCGGAACATGCGCGGTTTTGGGTTGCCGGGCTGGGGGCGGGGCGTGACGGTGCCGACCTCGACAAAGCCGAAACCCATGGCGGCCAGCGCGTCGATGCAGCGCGCGTTCTTGTCCAGCCCGGCGGCCATGCCGACGCGGTTGGGAAAGGTCAGGCCCGCAAGCTGCACCGGGTCGCTCACCGGCTTGTTCGCCCAGGCCCATTGCAGCGGCGTGTTCTGGCCGCGGGCGAGCAGGTCGAGCGTGATTTCGTGGGTGGCTTCGGCATCCATGCCAAAGAGCAGCGGGCGGGTGAGGGCGTAGGGAATGGGTGGCATGGCGATAATTGCGGTCTTTACATTGATTCTCCCCGATCATGAGCACTGCCATCCGCACCCAAGACGAACTCAAGGCCCTGGTGGGCCAGGCCGCACTGCAGTATGTGGTTCCGGGCGGCATCGTCGGCGTGGGCACGGGCTCGACGGTCAACAAGTTCATCGATGCGCTGGCCGGCATGCGCGACCAGGTGCGCGGAGCGGTGTCCAGCTCGGTGGCCAGCACCGAACGGCTCAAGGCGATCGGCATTCCGGTTCTTGACGCCAACGCGGTCGATTCGCTGGCGGTCTACATCGACGGCGCCGACGAGATCGACGGCCGCGGCTACATGGTCAAGGGCGGCGGCGCGGCGCTGACGCGCGAGAAAATCGTCGCGGCGCTGGCTGAGCGCTTCATCTGCATTGCCGACGCGTCCAAGCGCGTCGAGGTGCTGGGGAAGTTTCCGCTGCCGGTCGAGGTGATTCCGATGGCCACGCAGCATGTCGTGCGCCGCTGCGCTGCACTGGGCGGACGGGCGGTGCTGCGCATGCGCGACGGCCAGCCGCTGGTGACCGACAACGGCCAGCACATTCTGGACGTGCATGGGCTGTCGATCGCCGATCCGCTGGGCTTCGAGAGCGAGGTCAACCAGTGGCCCGGCGTCGTGACCGTCGGCGTGTTTGCCCACCAGAAGGCCAGCGTCTGCCTGCTGGCCACCAGCGAAGGCGTGCAGACGATCACTTACCGACACTGACGCGGCGTGGGCTGCGTCGTCAGAAGACGATGCCGGCCGGGTTGGCTGGCGTTGGCTGCGGGGCGTTTTCTTCGTGTGGATTGGCAGCTTTAGCACCATCGCTGCCATTGGCCGGAGGCTGGCGCCGTTCCTGCGCGACCGGTACCAGCGGCGTGGCGCTGATAGTCGGCGGGCAGTTGCGACTGCGCCGGATAGCCGGCCGCATCCAGGTAGCGTGCCCATTCGCTGCGCTCAAAGCCTCTGAGCTGCTCCGACCCCAGCGCCAGCACCGGCAGCTGGGCGTCTCCGCTCAGGCGCCTGAGGGCATCGATGTCGGCGTTGCTGCTGACGGTGCGTTCGGCAAACGGAATGCCGCGTTCGTGCAGGTAGCTGCGCGCTGCGTCGCAAGGTGCGCAGACCGCGTCCGTGTACAGCGTGGCCGGGTAGCGCTGTGCCGCCTGGCGCAGTGCGGCGGGCCAGCTCGCGTCGGCAGCTGCATTGGATGGATTGCCCGTGACCGCGGTTCGTACCTCGGTACTCGCTTCGGTAGGCGGCCGATCGGTGAAGGTGACGCGGCCGTCAGGCCCGATGATGCGATACACGGGCTGGGCCCACGCGCCTTGCAGGACGCCGCCCGCGACCAGCGCGCACAGGGCCAGGTGGGTGAGCTGTTTGCGGGTCATGGTCATCGTGGCTTGGCTCCTCAACGAGCGCAGTGGTGCACGGCGCGGCTGCCGTGTCAGGCGGCCATACCCTGGTGGCGCAGCAGCGCGTCCAGCGTCGGCTCGCGCCCGCGAAACGCCTTGAACGACTCCATTGCCGGGCGGCTGCCGCCCACTTCCAGGATTTCCTGGCGGTAGCGCCGTCCGGTCTCCAGGCTGGGCGTGCCGTCCGGTTGCATGGTCTCTTCGAAGGCGGCGTAGGCGTCGGCCGACAGTACCTCGGCCCATTTGTAGCTGTAGTAGCCCGCCGCATAGCCGCCGGCGAAGATGTGGCTGAAGGTGTGCGCCATGCGGTTGAAGGAGGGCGGCTGCAGCACCGCTACTTCGTCGCGCACGCGGGTCAACAGCTCCTGGATGTCGGGCGTGGCGTCCTCGCCGGTGTGCAGCAGCATATCGAACAGTGAAAATTCGATCTGGCGCAGCGTTTGCATGCCGGCCTGGTAGTTCTTGGCGGCGACCATCTTGTCGTACAGCGCGCGCGGCAGGGGCTCGCCGGTGTCGACATGGGCGGTCATGTGGCGCAGCACCTCCCATTCCCAGCAGAAGTTTTCCATGAACTGGCTGGGCAGCTCGACCGCGTCCCACTCCACGCCGCTGATGCCCGAGACGTCGTGCTCGCTCACGCGCGTGAGCATGTGGTGCAGGCCGTGGCCGAATTCATGGAACAGCGTGATCACGTCGTCGTGCGTGAGCAGCGCGGACTTGCCATCCACGCCCTCGGCAAAGTTGCACACCAGGTAGGCCACGGGCGTTTGCAGCGCACCGGTGTCGGCGCGCAGCCAGCGGCTGCGCGCGTCGTCCATCCAGGCGCCGCCGCGCTTGCCGTTGCGCGCGGGCTTGTCCAGATAGAACTGGCCGACCAGCTTGCCGTCGCGCTCGATGCGGTAGAACTCGACAGCCGGGTGCCAGACGGGCGCTTCGTCGCGGCGGATCGCCACTTCGAACAGGGTTTCGACGATCTTGAACAGGCCGGCGAGCACCTTGGGCGCCGGGAAATAGCGCTTGACCTCCTGCTCGCTGAAGGCGTAGCGCTCCTGCTTGAGATGCTCGGATATGTAGGGCCAGTCCCAGGCCTGCGGGTCGGACAGTTCGAATTTCTCGCTGGCAAAGCGGCGCAGATCCTGCAGATCCTTCTCGGCGAACGGGCGCGCGCGCTGCGCCAGGTCGCGCAGAAAGTGGATGACCTGCGCGGGCGAGTCCGCCATCTTGGCGACCAGCGACACCTCGCCAAAGTTGGCATAGCCCAGCAGCCGCGCTTCTTCGCGGCGCAGCCTCAGGATGTCGTGCATCACGGCGCTGTTGTCAAAGCCCTTGGCATCGCCCTCGGCCTGGTCGGAGGCGCGCGTGACGTAGGCGCGGTACATGCGTTCGCGCAGCGTGCGGCTGTGGGCGAACTGCATCACGGGCAGGTAGCAGGGAATCTTCAGCGACAGCTTGTAGCCGTCCTTATCGTCGGCCTGGGCGGCTACGCGGGCGGCCTGCACCACGTCGTCGGGCATGCCGGCCAGTTCGTCTTCACTGGCGTAGTAGGCAAAGGCGTCGGTTGCGTCCAGCGCGTTCTCGCTGAATTTCTGCTGCAGCGCTGCCAGCTCTTCCTGGATCTGGGCAAAGCGCTCCTTGTCCTTGCCCTGCAGCTCGGCGCCCGACAGGCGGAAGCCGCGCAGCGCGTTGGACAGCGCCTGGCGCTGCTCGGCGTTGAGTTTTTGCACGTCCATTGCCTTGTACAGCGCGTACAGGCGCTCGTCCGAGCCCAGCCGGGTCCAGAACGCGGTGATGCGCGGCAGCGCCTCGTTGTAGGCGGCGCGCAACGCAGGCGTGTCCATCACGCTGCTGAGGTGGCTGACTACGCCCCAGGCGCGGCCCAACTGCTCCGTGGCCACGTCAAGCACCCTGGCTACGCCGTTCCAGTCAGGGGCAAAGCCGGCCGTGGTGACGGTCTGCAGCGCCTGTTCGGCGCGTGCCAGCAAAGTATCCAGGGCCGGGGCGATGTCGTCCGCCGTGATGCGGTCGAAGGCGATGGCGCCGGAAAAGTCGAGAAGAGGGTTGTTGTTGCAAGCGCTGTTCATGGGCGTTCAGATGGGGGTGTTTGCCGCAAGCTCAAGCCATGGAGATGCGGGACGCGGGCGAAAAGCCTGTCGCTGCAATTGTGCTGCACGCCGCGCGCGGTCGATTTTTTGCGCCTCAGTGGGAAAAAGTCGTTGTGCAGTGCAATAATGCGCCTTCGTTCCCAAACAAGGCAAACGGGTCCCGGTTCGGCGCATACCTTCGACGCCCATGGCCGAGGCCTCAAGTTCCCAGGCGGCTTCACAAGAGTCCGTACGAGGAGCACCCAAGGTTTTTCGTTAGAGAAATTCGCAAAGGTTGATCATGAAAATCTCCCATGCCGAAATCGCATCGGCAGCCGCAGCAAGCGCCCCCTCTTCTTCCGACGCCGCCCAGCCCGAGCTGATGGGCGCCGAAATCGTCGTCAAGGCCCTGGAGGCCGAGGGCGTGCCCTTCATCTGGGGCTATCCGGGCGGCGCCGTCCTGTACATCTACGACGCGCTGTACAAGCAAGAGAGCATCCAGCACGTGCTGGTGCGCCACGAGCAGGCGGCAGTGCATGCCGCGGACGGCTATGCCCGCGCCACCGGCGAGGTGGGCGTTGCGCTGGTCACCTCCGGCCCCGGCCTGACCAACGCGGTGACCGGTATCGCGACCGCCTACATGGACTCGATTCCGATGGTGGTCATCGCCGGCCAGGTGCCCACGGCGGCGATCGGACAGGATGCATTCCAGGAGTGCGACACCGTCGGCATCACGCGCCCCATCGTCAAGCACAACTTCCTGGTCAAGGACGTGCGCGACCTGGCGCTGACGATGAAGAAGGCCTTCCACATTGCGCGCACCGGGCGGCCCGGCCCCGTGGTGGTCGACATCCCGAAAGATGTCTCGCTGCACAAGACGGCGTTTGCCGGCTATCCCAAGACGATAGAAATGCGCTCGTACAACCCGGTGCGCAAGGGCCACAGCGGGCAGATCCGCAAGGCGCTGCAGCTGTTGCTGAACGCCAAGCGCCCTTATATCTACACGGGTGGCGGTGTGCTGCTGGGCAATGCCTGTGGTGAGCTGCGCCAGCTGGTGGACATGCTGGGCTATCCGGTCACGCACACGCTGATGGGCCTGGGCGCCTATCCGGCCAGCGACCGCAAGTTCCTGGGCATGCTGGGCATGCACGGGACGGTGGAGGCCAACAACGCCATGCAGCACTGCGACGTGCTGCTCGCCGTTGGCGCGCGCTTCGACGATCGCGTGATCGGCAACACCAAGCATTTCGCGCAGGTCGAGCGCAAGATCATCCACGTCGACGTCGATCCGTCGAGCATCTCCAAGCGCGTCAAGGTCGACATTCCGATCGTCGGCGACGTCAAGGAAGTGCTCAGCGAGCTGATCGCGATGATTCGCGAAGCCAAGCAAAAGCCCGACGCGTCGGCGCTGGCCGCCTGGTGGGAGCGCATTGAAGGCTGGCGCAGCCAGGACTGCCTGCAGTACGACCACGGCAACCAGGACGTGATCAAGCCCCAGCACGTGGTCGAGACGCTGTGGAACATGACCAAGGACGACGATGTCTACATCACGTCCGACGTCGGCCAGCACCAGATGTGGGCCGCGCAGTACTACCGCTTCGAGGAGCCGCGCCGCTGGATCAACTCCGGTGGCCTGGGCACGATGGGCGTCGGCATTCCGTATGCAATGGGCATCAAGCTGGCCAAGCCGCAGGCCGAGGTGTTCTGCATCACCGGCGAGGGTTCGGTGCAGATGAACATCCAGGAACTGTCCACCTGCCTGCAGTACAACACGCCGATCAAGATCGTGTCGCTGAACAATCGCTACCTCGGCATGGTGCGCCAGTGGCAGGAAATCCAGTACTCGGGGCGCTACAGCCACAGCTACATGGATGCGCTGCCCAACTTCGTCAAGCTGGCCGAGGCCTATGGCCACGTCGGACTGCTGATCGAGCGTCCGCAGGACGTCGAAGGTGCGCTGCACGAGGCGCGCAAGTTGAAGGATCGCACCGTGTTCCTCGATTTCCGCACCGACCCGACCGAGAACGTCTTCCCGATGGTTCAGCCCGGCAAAGGCATCACCGAGATGCTGCTGGGAGCCGAAGACCTGTAAATCGCCTAAGCGGCCGGGTGCGCAGTGCCCGGCCATTCCCCCTGGACGAATCTATTGCCTGCCAAGCCTGGCGCTTACCGGCGCCGGGGGAGGGCAGCGAAAAACGGCAGTTTTCTGCGACCCGTTTCGGATCGTCTGCCGTCGCAAAAAGAGGAATCTGACATGAAACACATCATTGCCGTTCTCCTGGAGAACGAGCCTGGCGCGCTGTCCCGTGTGGTGGCGCTGTTCTCTGCCCGTGGCTACAACATCGAGTCGCTCACCGTGGCACCCACCGAGGATGCGTCGCTGTCGCGCATGACCATCCAAACGGCGGGATCGGACGACGTGATCGAGCAGATCACCAAACATCTGAACCGCCTGATCGAGGTGGTCAAGGTCGTCGACCTGACCGAGGGCTCGTACGCCGAGCGCGAGCTGATGATGGTCAAGGTGCGAGCCGTCGGCAAGGAGCGCGAGGAGATGAAGCGCATGGCCGACATCTTCCGCGGGCGCATCATCGACGTGACCGACAAGAGCTACACCATCGAGGTGACCGGTGATCAGGCCAAGAACGACGCCTTTCTGCAGGCCATCGATCGCACCGCCATTCTGGAGACCGTGCGCACCGGTGCCAGCGGCATCGGCCGCGGCGAGCGTATTCTGCGCGTCTGATCCCTGATCCCATCCGTGCAGCGGCCACGGCGGCTGCAACACAATTCTTCTCTTTCCTTCAACGCCCCAACACAATTTCAACCGGAGCAACCATGAAAGTTTTCTACGATAAAGACTGTGACCTGTCCCTCATCAAGGGCAAGACCGTCGCCATCATCGGCTATGGCTCGCAAGGCCACGCGCACGCGCAAAACCTCAACGACAGCGGCGTGAAAGTCGTAGTCGGCCTGCGCAAGGGCGGCGCCAGCTGGGACAAGGTCGGCAAGGCCGGGCTGAACGTGCTGGAAGTCAACGACGCAGTGAAGGCAGCCGACGTGGTCATGATCCTGCTGCCCGATGAGCAGATCGGCGAGGTCTACAAGAACAACGTCGAGCCGAACATCAAGCAGGGCGCGTCGCTGGCATTCGCCCATGGCTTCAACGTGCACTACAACCAGGTCGTGCCGCGCGCAGACCTGGACGTGTGGATGGTTGCCCCCAAGGCTCCCGGTCACACGGTGCGCAACACCTACACCCAGGGCGGCGGCGTGCCCCACCTGGTGGCCGTGCACCAGGACAAGTCGGGCAAGGCGCGCGACCTGGCCCTGTCCTACGCCATGGCCAACGGCGGCGGCAAGGCCGGCATCATCGAGACCACCTTCAAGGAAGAGACAGAGACCGACCTGTTTGGCGAGCAGGCCGTGCTGTGCGGCGGCGCGGTCGAGCTGATCAAGATGGGCTACGAGACGCTGGTCGAGGCCGGCTACGCGCCCGAGATGGCCTACTTCGAGTGCCTGCACGAGTTGAAGCTGATCGTCGATCTGATCTATGAAGGCGGCATCGCCAACATGAACTACTCGATCAGCAACAACGCCGAGTACGGCGAGTATGTGACCGGCCCGGAGGTCATCAATGAAGAGTCGCGCAAGGCCATGCGCAACGCGCTCAAGCGCATCCAGGACGGCGAATACGCCAAGATGTTCATCCAGGAAGGCCGCCTGAACTATCCCAGCATGACGGCCCGCCGCCGCAACCTGGCCGACCACAGCATCGAGCAAGTCGGCGGCAAGCTGCGCGCCATGATGCCCTGGATCGCCAAGAACAAGCTGGTTGACCAAACGCGCAACTGATTGCCTGCATCGCAGCTTTCCAAGGCCACTTCGGTGGCCTTTTTGCATCACACTACACTTTTGTGTTTTTGCCCGCTGGCGCTGCGCGCCGACGCGGGCCGTGGAGTGGATCACATGGATGATCGCAAGGACGCGGTCGACCCGCAGGCTGGCGTGGTGGTGCGCAAGCGTCGCAAGGGCATTTACATCTTGCCCAATCTGTTCACGCTGACCGCCTTGTTCGGCGGGTTTTACGCCATCATCGCCGCGGTCAATGGCCGCTTCGACCTGGCCGCCATCGGCATTTTTTGCGCCATGGTGTTCGACAGCCTGGACGGGCGCGTGGCGCGCATGACGAACACGCAAAGCGCGTTCGGCGAGCAGATGGACTCGCTGTCGGACATGGTGTCGTTTGGCGCGGCGCCGGCGCTGGTCGCCTATATCTGGGCATTGCAGGATCTGCACCGCTGGGGCTGGTTCGCCGCCTTCGTCTACTGCGCCTGCGCTGCGCTGCGCCTGGCGCGCTTCAACGTCAATACCGGTGTGGTCGACAAGCGCTATTTCCAGGGCCTGCCGTCGCCCGCGGCGGCGGCGCTGGTGGCGGGTTTCATCTGGCTGATGACCGAGCTGGACGTGCAAAAAGGCCAGGATGGCGAGTGGCTGAGCTGGCTGCAGATCAGCTGGATCATGTTCGCGTTCACGCTCTACGCTGGCCTGACCATGGTGACCAACGTGCCGTTCTACAGTTTCAAGGACGTGCGCATGAAGAAGACCGTTCCGTTTGCCGCCATCGTGCTGATCGCGCTCGCCTTTGCCATCGTCAACCTGCACCCGCCCACCGTGCTGTTCGGCGTCTTCGTGCTCTATGGCCTGAGCGGCTATGTCGTGTATTTCTGGCGTCGCTCCAAGGGCCAGCCGACCAGCGTCATCAGCACGTCCACCGACGAGCCCGACGAGCAGGGGCTGCACCACTGATGGGAAAGTTGCGCGGCGCGGCAGCGCTGCGAGTACGCGCCTTTCCCGTTGGCGGGCGGCTGGGCGTTCAGTCCGCGTCGGGTTGGTTCTGCGGCGCGGCCTGCACGAAGGCCGGCAGCGCCTGGCAGTTGCTCACGATGCGCTCGATGGTCGGGTAGGGCTGCGTCGGGCAACCGGCGCGCTGGGCGTTGGCGTACTGCGGCACCAGGCAGCAGTCGGCCAGGCCCGGCGTATCGCCATGGCAAAAGCGGCCGGTGTCGCTGCTGCGCGCCAGCGTGTCTTCGACCGCCTGCAGGCCTAGCGCGATCCAGTGGGCGTACCAGGCGTCTTTTTGTTCGTGGCTCAGTCCCAGGTCGCGCACCAGATAGCGCAGCACGCGCAGGTTGTTGAGTGGGTGGATATCGCAGGCCACCATTTGCGCAATGGCCCGTACGCGCGCGCGTCCCATAGCGTCGGCCGGCAGCAGGGCGGGCTCGGGATAGGTCTCGTCGAGGTATTCCAGAATGGCCAGCGACTGTGCCAGCACCGGCCCGCCTTCAGCGGTTTGCAATGCGGGCACCAGGCCTTGCGGGTTGATGCTGCGGTAGTGGCTGGCATTTTGTTGGCCGCCATCTTTCAGCAGGTGAATGGGAATGGTCTCGTAGGACAGGCCCTTGAGGGCCAGGGCGATGCGTACGCGATAGGCCGCGGAACTGCGAAAGTAAGAGTAGAGCTGCAGCCCGGAATGCGCGGGCGATGGTGTGGTTTCAGACGGCAGCATGTGTTTGCACCTGGTTTTCGATCGAGCCGAAAATATTTTGCCCCTGGTCGTCGAACATCTCAATGCGCACGATGTCGCCCTGCTTCATGAAGGGCGTGGTGGGCTTGCCCTGTTCGATGGCCTCGTAGGTGCGCACCTCGGCCAGGCAGCAGTAGCCCACGCCGCCATTGGCGATCGAAGAGCCCCACAGGTCGCCCTGCTTGTTGGACACCGTGCCCGAGCCGACGATGGAGCCGGCGCACAGGTTGCGTGTCTTGGCCACGTGGGCGACGAGCTGGCCGAAGTCAAACGTCATGTCCACGCCCGCGTTGGGCTTGCCAAAGAGTTGGCCATTGAGGTGCACGACCAGCGGCAGGTGCACCTTGGCGTCGTGCCAGGCATCGCCCAATTCGTCGGGCGTCACGGCTACGGGGCTGAAGGCGCTGGCGGGCTTGCCCTGGAAGAAGCCAAAGCCCTTGGCTAGTTCAGCCGGGATCAGGTTGCGCAGCGAAACGTCATTGACCAGCATCACCAGTCGGATGGCGCGGGCGGCCTGCTCGGGCGTCGCGCCCTGGGGCACGTCGCCGGTCACCACGCTGACCTCGGCCTCGAAGTCGATGCCCCAGGCTTCCTTGGCCACCACGGTGCCGCGCGGTGGGATGAAGCCGTCGCTGCCGCCTTGATACATCAGCGGATCGGCGTAGAAGCTCTCGGGCACCTCGGCGTTGCGCGCGCGGCGCACCAGCTCCACATGGTTGATGTAGGCCGAGCCGTCGGCCCATTGCCAGGTGCGCGGCAGCGGGCTGTGGCAGGCAGCCTGGTCGAAGCAATTGCCTTCGAGCGTGCCGCTGTTCAGGGCCTCGTAGACTTGGCGAAGCTGCTGCTCCACGCTGTCCCATTCGTCCATGGCGGCCAGCATGGTGCGGGCGATGGCGGGCACGGCGCGGCAGCGCTTCAAGTCACGGCTGACGACGACCAGAGTGCCGTCGCGGCCGCCTTGCTGCAGGGTTGCGAGTTTGATGTTCATTCTCCTTGGCGTAGGGCCGATGGGGATCTGCGCCGGCAATCCGTCAATGAAAAAGAGTGCCGCATCTGGAGAATCATATGGTCTCCTAGAGAGTGTTCACTTTTGTGCTAGAGTTGCCCGCATGTCGTCGCTGTCCCTAGTCCTACTACTGAACTTGTCCCACGGGCAGGCAGGGTAGCGCGCGTACAGTCGCACATAGACACACCTACTTTCACGGCCCGTAGCACCAGCGACGGGCCGTTTCTGTTTTTCTCGGGGTCGCTGGAGCACTGGCCAGATTCGTTTCCTTGTTCCACGAAAGAGAGCGCTCCGATGCTGCAGAACCCCGCCACCAAGTACCGCCCGACTGCCCCCGTGCGCCTTGCAGACCGCACCTGGCCCGATGCGGTGATCAAGAAGGCGCCCATCTGGCTGTCCACGGATTTGCGCGATGGCAATCAGGCCTTGATCGAGCCCATGGACTTGCAGCGCAAGCTGCGCATGTTCGATCTGTTGGTGCGGATCGGCTTCAAGGAAATCGAAGTGGGCTTTCCGGCTGCGTCTCAGGTGGAGTTTGACTTCGTGCGCAAGCTCATCGATGAAGGGCGTATTCCCGACGATGTGACCATCCAGGTCATGACGCCCGCGCGGGAGGAGCTCATTGCACGCACCATCGAATCGCTGCACGGTGCCCGCAAGGCGATCGTGCATGTCTACAACGCTGTAGCACCAGTGTGGCGTGACGTGGTCTTCGGCATGAGCGTGCCGCAAGTCATGGCGCTCATCGAGCGCAGCGTAGGCCAGATCAAACGCCTGACCGACGCTCAACCCGAGACCGATTGGGCACTCCAGTATTCGCCGGAGGTCTTTTGCATGGCCGAGCTGGAGGTCTCGCTGCAGGCCTGTGAGACGGCAATCGCCGCCTGGGGATCCGGTCGGCCCATCATCCTGAACCTGCCCACCACGGTGGAGAACAGCACCCCCAACGTGTTCGCCGACCAGATCGAATGGATGTGCCGCCGTTTCGCCGACAGGCCCCATGTCGTGGTGTCCGTGCATCCGCACAACGACCGTGGCACGGGCACCGCATCTGCAGAGCTGGCGTTGATGGCTGGTGCCGCCCGGGTGGAGGGTTGTCTTTTCGGCAATGGCGAGCGCACCGGTAATCTCGACCTGGTGAACGTCGCGCTCAATCTCTACGTGCAAGGGGTCTCGCCCAACCTCGACTTCTCTGATATCGATGTGATCCGTGCAGAAGTCGAACACTGCAACCAGCTGCCCGTGCACCCGCGCCATCCGTATGCGGGCGACCTGGTCTATACCTCGTTCTCGGGCTCGCACCAGGACGCGATCAAGAAGGCGTTTGCCGAGCGCCGGGACGGGGACGTCTGGGCCATCCCCTACCTTCCGATCGACCCCAAGGATCTGGGCCGCAGCTACGAGGCCGTCATCCGCGTCAACAGCCAGTCGGGCAAGGGCGGCATTGCCTATCTGCTGGAGAGCGAATACGGCCTGCAGCTGCCCCGGCGCCTGCAGATCGAATTCAGCCGGGCCGTGCAGCGCGAGATGGACGCCAGCGGCAAGGAGTTGACGGCGGGCGACCTCTGGCGCCTGTTCCAGCGCGAATACCGCTTCCAGTCCGTGGCCGCGCCGACGTATCGCATGCAGGAGCAGGAGGGCGGCTTTTCGCTCCAGGCCAGCCTGCAGTGGCAGGGCGGGCCCATGGAGGTCGAGGGCGAAGGCACGGGGCCCATCGACGCTTTCGTGCAGGCCATCTCCTCGGCGCTCGATCGCCGTGTGCGCGTGCTCGACTACAGCGAGCACGCCATAGGCGAGGGTGCGGGCGCCAAGGCCGTGGCCTATATGGAGATGCGCATCGACGATTGCCGCACGGTGTACGGCGTGGGTATGGACGCCAACATCGTCTCCGCCTCCATCCGCGCCATTCTTTCGGGCCTGCAGCGCGTGCCGCAGATGCAGGCCGCAGTCGCTTAAAGTCCTATCTTTACCAGCCAGAGGCAATCCCCATGAGCTCCGACAAACTCATCATCTTCGACACCACCTTGCGCGACGGCGAGCAGTCGCCCGGCGCCAGCATGACGCGCGACGAGAAGCTGCGCATCGCGCGCCAGCTCGAGCGCCTGAAGGTGGACGTGATCGAGGCCGGCTTTGCCGCCAGCTCTAACGGCGACTTCGAATGCGTGCAGGCGATTGCGCGTGCGATCAAGGACTCGACGATCTGCTCGCTGTCGCGCGCCAACGACCGCGACATCGCGCGCGCCGCCGAGGCGCTCAAGGGCGCGCAGCGCGGGCGCATCCACACCTTCATCGCCACCAGCCCGCTGCACATGGAGAAAAAGCTGCGCATGACGCCCGAGCAGGTGCTGGAGCAGTCGCGCCTGTCGGTGCGCTTTGCGCGCAACCTGATGGACGACATCGAGTTCAGTGCCGAAGACGGCTACCGCAGCGACATCGATTTTCTGGCCCGTGTATGCGAGGTGGTGATCGACGAGGGCGCGACGACGATCAACATTCCCGACACCGTCGGTTATGCGATTCCCGAGCTGTATGGCGAGTTCATCCGCACGCTGCGCGAGAAGGTGCCCAACAGCGACAAGGCCATCTGGAGCGTGCACTGCCACAACGACCTGGGCATGGCCGTGGCCAACAGCCTGGCGGGCGTGAAGATCGGCGGCGCGCGCCAGATCGAATGCACGATCAACGGCCTGGGCGAGCGCGCGGGCAACTGCTCGCTGGAAGAGGCGGTGATGGCGATCAAGACGCGGCGCGACTATTTCGGCCTTCAAGTTGCCATCGACACCCAGCACATCGTCGCCGCCAGCCGCATGGTCAGCCAGATCACCGGCTTCACGGTGCAGCCCAACAAGGCCGTGGTGGGGGCCAACGCGTTTGCCCACGCCAGCGGCATCCACCAGGACGGCGTGCTCAAGGCGCGCGACACCTACGAGATCATGCGCGCCGAGGACGTGGGCTGGAGCGCCAACAAGATCGTGCTGGGCAAGCTGTCGGGGCGCAACGCCTTCAAACAGCGCCTGCAGGAGCTGGGCGTGGAGCTCGACAGCGAGATGGAGGTCAACGCCGCGTTCGCCCGCTTCAAGGAACTGGCCGACCGCAAGAGCGAGATCTTCGACGAGGACATCCTCGCGCTGGTCAATGACGAGAGCATCTCCAGCGTCAAGGAGCAGTACGGCTTCGTATCGCTGGCGCAGCACAGCGAAACGGGCGAGCGCCCGCATGCCACCATCGTCTTCACCGTCGACGGCAAGGAAGTGCGCAGCCAGGCCGAGGGCAACGGTCCCGTCGACGCCTCGCTGCGCGCAATCGAGGCGCATGTCAACAGCGGCGCCGAGATGGTGTTGTATTCGGTCAATGCGATCAGCGGATCGACCGAGAGCCAGGGCGAGGTGGCCGTGCGGCTGCAAAGCGCCGGCCGCGTGGTCAACGGCGTGGGGGCCGACCCGGACATCATCGTCGCCTCGGCCAAGGCCTATCTGAGTGCGCTCAACCGCCTGCAAAGCCACACCGACCGCGTGCCTGCCCAGGGCGTGTGATGCGCGCGGAGCACCGAAACCGCAAGAAAGCAATTGATGATCTGTTGAAAAACACAGGTTAACGCCCGTTATTCAGGTGACTACTGAATAAAGCCGCGCAAGATATTGATCTTGCGCGGCTTTTCTTATCTCTGTACACTTGCATGCAATTGTTCATTGTTGTTTGTTGCCTGGAGCCCTGGATGCCTGCCCGCCCACGCATTGCCTCCCGTTTCATCCCTTTTGTTGCATCCATCGCGCTCGGACTTGCGCTGCAGGCACCCCAGGTGCAGGCGGCTCCGGCCAAAAAAGCCGTGGCCCACAAGAGCGCGCCCGCACCCAAGGCCAAGCAGCGCAGCACGGCCACCAAGACCGCGCGCAAACCGGCACGCCAGGCGGTCGCCAAGGCGCGCACCACCAAACCCCGGGCGTCGGTGCGCAAGGTCGCTGCGCACACGGCAGTGCCGGCGCGCCTGTCCTACGGCCAGCTGGCGGGGCTCAACAAGGTCGACGATCCGCTGAATCTGCACTCCAGCGTGGCCCTGGTGATGGACCAGGACACCAAGGAGGTGCTGCTGAGCAAGAATGAAAACGCGGTGCTGCCGATCGCCTCGCTGACCAAGCTGATGACCGGCCTGCTGATCTCCGAGGCCCACCTGCCGATGGACGAGCAGATCACGGTCACCCAGGACGACGTGGACACGATCAAGGGCAGCAGCTCGCGCCTGCGCGTGGGTACGACGCTGACGCGCGCCGAATTGCTGCACCTGGCGCTGATGTCCAGCGAGAACCGCGCGGCCCATGCGCTGGCGCGTACCTATCCCGGCGGCATGCAGGCCTTCGTCGCGCGCATGAACGCCAAGGCCACGCTGCTGGGCATGATGGACACCCGCTACGTCGAGCCGACCGGCTTGTCCAAGAACAACCAGTCCAGCGCCCACGACCTAGCGACGCTGGTCAACGTCGCGCACGCAGATCCGCTGCTGCGCGAGCTGACCACGTCGCCCGGCTATGAGATTGCGGTGGGCCAGCGCACGCTGCAGTACAACAACACCAACAGGCTGGTGAAGAATCCGGAATGGGAGATCGGCCTGCAGAAAACCGGCTACATCTCCGAGGCGGGCCGCTGCCTGGTGATGCAGGCCGAGGTGGCCGGGCGCAAGCTGATCATGGTGTTCCTGGACTCGGCGGGCAAGTTCAGCCGGCTGGGCGACGCGCAGCGCGTGCGCAGCTGGGTGGAGCACATGTCGGCGGCCGAGCCGCTGCTGCCGCACCAGCTGTCGCAGACGCCGCACCTGCAGGGGCCGGCACAAGGTTGATGCGCCCGCGCGCCATGCTGCACAGCATGGTCACGCTCTTTCCTCGTTGAAAATTCCTGCGCCGGATGGCCGGTGCCGCCGCGCGACGGCCGCCGTGTCAGCGCCGCGCCTTGTGCGCGCCTGCCTGGGGGTGGTAGCCCAGCGCCAGCGAGATGTCGTGCGCGCTGGCCTGCAGCTTGGACAGCCAGCTTTCGTTGAGGCGATCGCTCGGGGCCGAGACCGACAGGCCGGCCACCAGCTCGCCCTGGTCGTCATAGACGCCGGCTGCCATGCAGCGCACGCCCAGCTCCAGTTCCTCGTTGTCGCGCGCCACGCCATGCTGGCGCACCTTGGCGAGCTCCCGCTCGAGTGCGGCCAGTTGGGTGATGCTGTTGTGTGTATGCCCGGGCAGGCCGGTGCGCGTGGCGTAGGCGCGCACGCGCTGCGGGTCGTCGGCGGCGAGGAACAGCTTGCCGATCGATGTCAGGTGCAGCGGCGCGTGGCCGCCGATGGCGCGCACCACCTGCATGCCGGAGCGCTCGCTGTAGGCGCGCTCGATATAGACGATCTCGTCGCCCTGGCGCACGCTCAGGTTGATGGGCTGCTGGGTCAGCTTGTGCAGCTGGCGCATCGGCGCCATTGCGGCGTCGCGTACCGACAGCCGCGCCTTGACCAGGTTGCCCAGCTCCAGCAGGCGCATGCCCAGACGGTAGCTGCCCGATTCGGGGTGATCGACGAAGCGGCCGATGGCCAGGTCGTTGAGGATGCGGTGCGTGGTCGAGGGATGCAGCCCTGTGCGCTCGCTGATTTCCTTGAGCGTGATGGCCTCTTCGCGCGAGGCCAGAACGTCAATCAACTGGAACATGCGCTCAAGCACCTGCACCGTGGGCTTGGTGGGCATGTCCTCAGGTCGTTTCTTCATGGCAAAAGCACCGGATACAAAGCGCCCTATCTTATCTTGTGAAAAGCGATTGCGCAGAACGCGGTGCCGCCCGGCCTGCGTGAGCAGCGCCGGGCAGGGCGCAACGGGGCTTCAGCGTGCGCCGATGCGCTTGAATTCCTGCAGCACCGCGCTGTGCGCCGCCTGCATGCTGGACGACGGCGCACTGCCCGCCAGGCTGACCACGATGGTCGAGAACATGCCCAGGAAGAAGCCCGGGACGATCTCGTACAGGCCCAGCCAGCCGAACTGCTTCCAGACCAGCACCGTCACCGCACCGACGACGATGCCGGCGAGCGCGCCGTTGCGCGTCATGCGGCCCCAGAACAGCGACAGGATGATGACCGGCCCGAATGCCGCGCCAAAACCGGCCCAGGCATAGCTGACCATTCCCAGCACCTTGGACTCGGGGTTGCTGGCGATTGCGATGGCGATCAGCGCGACGACCAGCACCATGGCGCGGCCGATCCACACCAATTCCTTCTGGCTGGCGTTCTTGCGCAGGAAGGCGCGGTAGATGTCCTCGGTCAGCGCGCTGGAGCACACCAGCAGCTGGCACGACAGCGTGCTCATCACCGCGGCCAGAATGGCCGCCAGCAACGCGCCGGCGATCCAGGGGTTGAACAGCTGCTTGGCCACTTCCATGAACACGGTCTCGCCGTTGGCGTTGACTGCGGCGGCGCCCGCTTCATTGAGCGCAAAGTAGGGGATGCCGATGAAGCCCACGGCCACCGCGCCGGCCAGGCAAAGCACCATCCAGGTCATGCCGATGCGCCGCGCGGCCGGAATGGCCTGCACCGAAGATGCAGCCATGAAACGCACCAGGATGTGCGGCTGGCCGAAATAGCCCAGGCCCCAGGCCAGCAGCGAGACGATGCCGATGAAGCTTGCGCCCCTGAACAGGTCGAACTGCTCGGCGGCGACGATGCTGCCCAGATCCTGGCCCGGCTGCAACTGCCCCTGAACCGCGAGCCACGCCATGATGGGCGCCAGAATCAGCGCGGTGATCATCAGCGACGCCTGGATGGTGTCGGTCCAGCTTACCGCCAGAAAGCCGCCGATCAGCACGTAGGCGATGGTGCAGGCCGCGCCCACCCACAGCGCCACGCCGTAGGGCATGCCGAACATGTTCTCGAACAGGCGCGCGCCGGCGACCACGCCCGAGGCGCAGTACAGCGTGAAGAACACCAGGATGACGATGGCCGTGACGATGCGCAGCAGATTGCTTTTGTCCTCGAAGCGGTTGGCCAGGTAGTCGGGCAGCGTCAGCGCGTTGCCCGCGCGCTCGGTGTACAGGCGCAGGCGCGCAGCGACCAGGCGCCAATTCAGGTAGGCGCCGACGGTCAGACCGATGGCGATCCAGGCTTCGGACAGGCCGGCGACATAGACCGCGCCGGGCAGGCCCATCAAGAGCCAGCCGCTCATGTCCGAGGCGCCGGCCGACAGCGCGGTGACGAAGCTGCCCAGGCTTCTGCCGCCCAGGATGTAGTCCGACAGGTTCTTCGTGCCAAGGTAGCCGAGCGCGCCGATGCCCAGCATCGCGACGAGGTAGATGGCGAACATGATCGCCGTGGGGTCGTTCCAGGAAAATTGCATGGTGTTTCTCTCAAAAGTCGGCTGCCCGCGCTTGTGGCGCGGGTGCCAGATCGGGTTTTCGTTTGTATTTTTGAAACTTGATTAGCAAGTTGTCACAAACTCCTTCCCCCTCTGGGGGAAGGCGGGGAGGGGGCCTGTGCGCCAGTGACGTGCCGACATAGACACGCGGGCGTTGCAGGCCCCCACCCCAACCCTCCCCCAGAGGGGGAGGGAGTAAGAGTGAGCATCCGAGGTTCGTTTCTAATCAAGTTTTGAAATGGATCCGCTCAGGCCATGGTCATCAGCTGGGCGTTGCCGCCGGCGGCGGCGGTGTTGGTGCTGATCGACTGCTCGTGCACCAGCGCCGCCAGGTCGTAGCCCAGGCCGGCGGCCAGCTCGTCGCTGCGACGGCTCTCGACGCGCACCAACGCGCCAGCGCGCGTGGCGACCAGGTGGTTGAGTGGCAGCAGCGCGTCGCCGTCGCCTTCGAACAGCAGCGCGGCCATCGGCGCCTGCGCCATGTCGTCCGCCCGGGCTTCATGCAGCCAGGCGGCTGCGGCGTCGCCCGCGGCGGCGCGCAGCGCCTGCCAGGCGGCGGCGCAGCCGTTGTCGGCCTCGGGCAGCACCACGTGGCAGGTATTGCCGCTGGCCAGCGCCGCGGCCACCTGGTGCACCAGGCCCAGCGGCGTGGCGGGCAAGGCCCAGACGGGGCCGCGCGGCAGCAGGCGGTAGCGGTTGCTCTCGCCGGTGGGACCGGGCAGTAGCCAGCTGGCGCCCAGGCGCGATGCAGTGAGTGCCGCGTCGCAGGCGTTGCGTGCCTGGGTGGCGTCCATGTCGGGCAGCACTGTTTGCTGCAGTTTTTGCAGCAGCTGCAGGCTGGGCTGCTGCGTCTCGTCGCTCGTGCGCGGCAGCGGCGCCAGCGCGGCGCTGGGCTGGCCTTGCACCAGGCGGTACAGGTAGAGCGGGCCGCCCGCCTTGGGGCCGGTGCCCGACAGCCCCATGCCGCCAAAGGGCTGTACGCCGACGACCGCGCCGATCACGTTGCGGTTGACGTAGACGTTGCCCGCGGCAATCGTGCTGCTCAGGTGGTCGATGGTCTCGTCGATGCGGCTGTGGATGCCGAAGGTGAGGCCGTAGCCGGTCGCGTTGATGTCGGCCATCAGCGCGTCGATGTCGTCGCGCTGGTAGCGGATCACGTGCAGTACCGGGCCAAAGACCTCGTGTGTCAGGCGGCGGGCAGAGTCGATCTCGATCATCGTCGGCGCGACGAAGTGGCCGTTGAGCGCCTCGCCCCGGTGCTGCACCCGGGTGACTTTCTGTCCGGCCTGTTCCATGGCTGCGATGTGCTCCTCGATTTGCGCGCGCGCTGGCGCGTCGATCACCGGGCCCACGTCGGTGCTCTGACGGTCGGGGTTGCCCATGGCCCATTCCTGCAGCGCCTCGCGCAGCATGGTGAGCTGGCGCTCGGCCACGTCCTCCTGCACGCACAGCAGGCGCAGCGCCGAGCAGCGCTGGCCGGCCGAGTCGAAGGCCGAGGCCAGCACGTCGCCGACGACCTGCTCGGCCAGCGCCGACGAGTCGACGACCATGGCGTTCTGGCCGCCGGTCTCGGCGATCAGGGGAATGGCGTGGCCACTGTCCGACAGGCGGGTGCTGAGCTGGCCGGCGATCAGGCGCGCCACGTCGGTCGAGCCGGTGAACATCACGCCCGCTACCAGCGGGTGGGCTACCAGTGCGGCGCCCACGGTCTCGCCCTGGCCAGGCACGAGCTGCAGCGCGCCCTGGGGCACGCCCGCTTCGTGCAGGATGGCGACCATGGCGGCGGCGGTGAGCGGCGTCTGCTCGGCCGGCTTGGCCAGCACGGCGTTGCCGGCGGCAAGCGCCGCGGCCACCTGGCCGGTGAAGATGGCCAGAGGAAAATTCCACGGGCTGATGGCCAGGATGGTGCCCAGCGGGCGCTCGCGGGCGTTGTCAAACTGCGCGGCCACCTGCGCGCCGTAGTAGCGCAAAAAGTCCACGGCCTCGCGGATCTCGGCCACCGCGTTGGACAGCGTCTTGCCCGCCTCGCGCATGATCAATCCCATCAGCACCTGGCTGCGCTGCTCCAGCAGGTCGGCCGCGCGTGCCAGCGCATCGGCGCGCGCCGCGGGCGGCGTGCCGGCCCAGATGGGCGCGGTCTGCGTGGCGGTCTGGGCGGCGGCCTCGGCCTCGTCGGGCGTGGCTTCGTGCACCCAGCCGACAATGTCGGACAGCTCTGCCGGGTTGCGCATGGCCTGCCAGCCGGGGGCGGCAGCCGGGTCGGCCGGCAGCGGCGTGCCCGCGGGTGCGGCAAGCCATAGCTGGCTGGTGCTGTGCAGCAGCGCCGCGGCCAGCGACGCCAGCTGCTGCTCGTGCGCCAGGTTGATGCCCTGCGAGTTGGCGCGCGGCTGGTCGCCCTGCATCAGCAGATCGTGCGGCAGCGGGATGCGCGGGTGGGGCGCGCCCAGGCGGCCTTCCTGACTTGCGATCTGCATCGCGTCGCTGACCGGGTCGGTCACCAGCTCGGCCACAGGGATGCTTGCGTCGCCAATGCGGTTGACGAACGAGGTGTTGGCGCCGTTTTCCAGCAGGCGGCGCACCAGATAGGCCAGCAGCGTCTCGTGGCTGCCCACCGGCGCGTAGACGCGGCAGGGGCGGGCCAGCTTGCCCTCGGCCGACTTGCCGGTGACCTGGCTGTACAGCGGCTCGCCCATGCCGTGCAGGCACTGGAACTCATATTGGCCGCTGTAATAGCTGCCGCCCACGGTCTGGGCCAGGTGGTAGATGGAAGACAGCGTCTGCGCGTTGTGCGTGGCGAACTGTGGATAGACCGCGTCGGGCGCCTCCAGCAGCTTGCGGGCGCAGGCCAGATAGCTCACGTCGGTGTAGACCTTGCGTGTGTAGACCGGGTAGCCGGCCAGGCCGTCGAGCTGCGCGCGCTTGATCTCGCTGTCCCAGTACGCGCCCTTGACCAGGCGCACCATCAGCCGGCGGCGGCTGCGCCGCGCCAAGTCGATGAGGTAGTCGATGACCTGCGGGCAGCGCTTCTGGTAGGCCTGTACCACGAAGCCGATGCCGCTCCAGCCCTTGAGCGTGGGCGCTGCGCACAGTGCCTCCAGCAGGTCGAGTGACAGCTCCAGGCGGTCGGCCTCCTCGGCGTCGATGTTCATGCCGATGTCGTACTGCTTGGCAAGCTCGGCCAGGCGCAGCACGCGCGGCAGCAGCTCGCCCATGACGCGCTCGTACTGCGCGCGGGTGTAGCGCGGGTGCAGCGCCGACAGCTTGATCGAGATGCCCGGGCCTTCAAAAATGCCGCGCCCGCTCGACGCCGCACCAATGGCGTGGATGGCTTGTTCGTAGGCCTGCATATAGCGCTGTGCGTCGGCCTCGGTGGTGGCCGCCTCGCCCAGCATGTCGTAGCTGTAGCGAAAGCCTTGCGACTCGTATTTGCGGCTGTTGGCCAGCGCCTCGGCAATGTTCTGGCCGGTGACGAACTGCTCGCCCATCAGCTTCATCGCGTGGTTCACGCCCTGGCGGATGAGCGGCTCGCCGCCCTTGCCGATGACGCGCGTGAGCGCCGAGGAGAGGTTGTTCTCGCTGGTCGTCGCGGTCAGCTTGCCGGTCAGCACCAGGCCCCAGGCGGCGGCGTTGACGAACATCGACGGCGAACGCCCGACGTGCGAGCGCCAGTCGCCGCGGCTGATCTTGTCGCGGATCAGCGCGTCGCGCGTGGCGCGGTCGGGAATGCGCAGCAGCGCCTCGGCCAGGCACATCAGCGCCACGCCTTCCTGGCTGGACAGCGAGAACTCCTGCACCAGCGCGGCCACGCCGCTGGCCACGGGCGCATCGCGCAGGCCCTGGACCAGCCGGGCCGCCAGCTCGCGCACCTTGGTGGCTTGCTCGGCGTCGCTCACGCGCGCCAGCGGCAGCAGCGCCGGCAGGCATTCGGTCTCGGGGCGGTGCCAGGCGGCTGTGATGGCGGCGCGCAGCGGCGTCTGCGGCAGCACCGACTGGGCGAAGTGCAGAAAGGGTTGCACCTCACTGGACGCCGAGCTGGCAACTTCCTGGCTGTCCTGTTCGGACTCTTCCTGGCCGGGAATCAGGATCGGGATGCTGGTTGCACCTCGTTCCAGTGCGTCGACGTACTGGACGATGGACTGCTTGAGCAGCCAGTGCGGGGTGCGGCCCAGCTGCTGGGCCGCGGCGCGAATGCGTTCGCGCAAAGTGTCATCAACCTTGATGCCAACCGTCGTGGACATGATCTTCCGATTCCCAATGAGCCAGGCTGCGGGTGCAACCTGATGCAAGACCTGGAATATCCAGGATTGGGAAAAAGAAGAAAACAGGGTAAACCCTTGGTGCAACCCTTGGATTCATGGACTGGATTGCCCGTTTTCCGGCTCCGGCAGGGTGCGCAGGCGTTGCAGCAGCGCCTGCGTGGGATAGCCGTCGGCGGGCTGCAGATCCAGCGCGGTCTGCAGCTGGCGCACGCCGGCGCGCGTGGCCGGGCCGATCACGCCGTCGGCGGTGCCGGCGTCGATGCCGCGCTGGTTCAGGCCCTGCTGCAGGCTGCGCACCTCGGAGCGCGTCAAGGGCGCCAGCGTGCGCGGCCAGGGTGCCAGCAGGTCGGGGCCGCCTTCGATGCGCTGGGCCAGCAGCGCCACGGCCAGCGCGTAGTTGATCGAGTTGTTGTAGCGCAGCAGCGCGCGGAAGTTGCCGCCGACCAGTACGGCCGGGCCCAGCGCGCCGGCGGGCGCGAGGATCGAGGCTTTCTCCAGCGCCGGCAGCGGTGCGCCCGTCGGCGTGCGCACGCCTTCGCCGGCCCAGTCGCGGCTTGCTTGCACCGTGCTCAGCTCGGCACGGGCGTAGTCGAATCCGGCGGGCAGTTGCACCTCGGTGCCCCAGGGCTCGCTGCTGCGCCAGCCGGCCACTTCCAGGTAGTGCGCGGTGGATGCAACCACGTCGGGCACGCTGCCCCAGATGTCGCGGCGGCCGTCGCCGTCGGCGTCGACCGCGTAGGCCAGGTAGACCGACGGCAGAAACTGGGTGTGGCCCATGGCGCCGGCCCAGGAGCCGATCAGCGCCGAGGCGGCGGCCTCGCCGCGGTCGACGATGCGCAGCGCGTCCATCAGCTCGTTGCGCGCCCAGCTGCGCCTGCGCCCGTCGAAGGCCAGCGTGGCCAGCGCGTCGACGGTGCGAAAGCTGCCGAAATTGCGCCCGTAGTTGCTCTCCATGCCCCAGATGGCGGTGACGATGGCGGCCGGCACGCCGTAGCGCTCGCTGGCTGCCTGCAGCGCCGGCGCGTGCAACTGCATCTGCTTGCGCCCCTGCGTGATGCGCAGGCTGGAGACTGCGTTGTCCAGGTACACCCAGGGCGGGCGCACGAATTCGGGCTGGGCGCGGTCGAGCTCGACCACGCGCGGCAGCCACTGCGCCTGCTCCAGGGTCTGCGCCAGCGTCTCCTCGCTGATGCCCGCATCGCGCGCCTGCCGGGCAAAGGCCTTGATCCAGCCGGCAAAGTCCAGCGCAGGAGCGGGCGCAACCTGGGGCGGGGGAGCTGCTGCCGGTGTTTCGGGCGAGGCCGCAGGTGTGGTTTGTGGCGTAGCGGCGGTGGTGGAAGCGGGAGCGGGGGCGGCGGCAGCGGCTTCTTCGCTGTGTGTCTGGGTGCTGGCGCAGCCGGCGACGATGGCCAGGCCCAGCAGGGCGGTGGAGGCTTGGAGCATGCGCATGGTGTCCGCCATTGTGCCGTCTTGGTGCGGGCATACTGGCGGGATCGCGCCCTCGGGCTCGCGGTTTTTCAACTTTTTGCACGCATGCACACTTTTCTCTGGCACGACTACGAAACCTTTGGCACCGACACGCGCCGCGACCGCCCGGCGCAGTTCGCCGCCATCCGCACCGACGCAGCGCTCAACGAGATCGGCGAGCCGTTGATGCTGTACTGCCGGCCCGCGCCCGACTATCTACCCGACCCGCAGGCCTGCCTGATCACAGGCATCACGCCGCAGCTGTGCCTGCAGAAAGGCCTGCCTGAGAGCGAATTTGCCGCTCGCATCGAGGCCGAACTGGCGCAGCCGGGCACGATTGGCGTGGGCTACAACACGATTCGCTTCGACGACGAGATCACGCGCTTCATGTTCTGGCGCAACCTGATCGACCCCTATGCGCGCGAGTGGCAGAACGGTTGCGGGCGCTGGGATCTGCTGGACGTGGTGCGCATGGCTTACGCGCTGCGCCCGGACGGCATGGTCTGGCCGCAGCACGAGGGGCGCACCAGCTTTCGGCTGGAACACCTCACCGCCGCCAACGGCCTGGCGCACGAGGCGGCGCACGACGCGCTGTCCGACGTGCGCGCCACCATTGCGCTGGCGCGGCTGGTGCGCCAGCACAACCCGCGCCTGTTCGACTTTGCGCTGGCGCTGCACAAGAAGGATCGCGTGCTGGCTGAGTTGCGCCTGCCCGCCAGCGCCGACCAGGCGCGGCCGTTCCTGCATGTCTCGGGCATGTTCCCGGCCGAGCAGGGCTGCCTGGCCGTGATGTGGCCGCTGGCCAGCCACCCGGGCAACAAGAACGAGCTGCTGGCCTGGAACCTGGCGCACGACCCGTCGGAGCTGGCGCAGCTCGATGCGGCCACGATCGCGCAGCGCCTGTTCACCCGCCAGGCCGACCTGCCCGAGGGCGTGCAGCGCCTGCCGCTCAAGAGCGTGCACCTGAACAAGTCGCCGATGGTCGTGGGCAACCTCAACACGCTCACGCCGCAGCTGGCCGAGCGCTGGGGCATCGACCTGGAGGCCGCCGCGCGCCACGCGCAGGCCGCGCGCGCGCTGCCCGACATGAGCGCCATCTGGGCCGAAGTGTTTCGCCGCCCGGCGCAGCAAGACGTGGATCCCGAGCTGGATCTGTACGGCGGCTTCGTCGGCAACGAAGATCGCCGCCGCCTGCAGCGCTTGCGCGATACGCCGCCGGCAGAGCTGGCGCACGCACGCACCGGCTTCGACGATGCGCGCCTGGCCGAGCTCGCCTGGCGCTGGCGCGCGCGCAACTTCCCCGAGACGCTGGGCGACGAAGACCAGCAGCGCTGGCAGGACTGGTGCGCGGCCCGGCTGGTCGACGGTGCCGCCGGCGCGCGTACCTTCGACGCGCTGTTCGCCCAGCTCGACACGCTGGCCGGGCAGGCCGACGAGCGCGGCCAGGCAATTCTGGAGGCGGTCTACGACTGGGCCGAGGGCATTGCGCCCGACCTGGGTTGAATTGCGGCGCTGCGCGCCCGGTGTCAGGCGCCGCGCCGGCCCTGGTACTGCTCCAGCCAGCCCGGCAGATCCTGCGCAGGCATGGGCCGGGCGAAATGCCAGCCCTGGGCCTCATGGCACTGGTGCATGCGCAAGAGCGTGGCGGCGTCGGCGGTCTCCACGCCTTCGGCAATGACTTGCAGCTTCAAGCTGCGCGCCATGCTGATGATGGCGCGCACGATGGCCGCGTCGTCCGGGTCGCCGGCAATGTCGCGCACGAACGACTGGTCGATCTTGAGCTTGTCCACCGCCAGGCGCTTGAGGTAGGCCAGGCTGGAGTAGCCGGTGCCGAAGTCGTCGATTGACAGGCACACGCCCAGCGCCTTCAGGCGGCGCAGCTGGTCGATCATCTGCTCGGCGTCGTCGATCAGGATGGATTCGGTCAGCTCCAGCTCCAGGCGCTGCGGCGCCAGCCCCGCGTCGGTCAGCGCCTGCGTCACGCTGTGCAGCAGGTCGCCGCGGCGAAACTGCACCGCCGACAGGTTGACCGCCACGGTCAGCGCGGGCAGGCCCTGCTGCTGCCAGCGCATGGCCTGGGCGCAGGCCTCGCGCAGCACCCATTCGCCCAGCGGCACGATCAGACCGCTGTCCTCGGCCGCGGCGATGAACTGCCCCGGCGCCATGATGGCCCCGTCCTCGCGCTGCAGCCGCACCAGCGCCTCCACACCCACCAGCGCGCCGCTGGCCAGGTCGATCTGGGGCTGGTAGTACAGCACGAACTGGCGCTGCTCCAGCGCGCGGCGCAGCAGCGTGCGCAGTTGCAACTGCTCGAGCGCCTGCTCGTTCATCGCCGGCGTGTAGAAGCGCCAGGTGTCGCGCCCTGCGGCCTTGGCCTGGTAGAGCGCGGTGTCGGCGCACTGCAGCAGCGTGTCGAAGTCCTCGCCGTCGTCGGGCCACACGGCAATGCCCATCGACAGGCTGATCTCCAGCTCCTGTCCGCCGGTGTGCAGCGGAGCGGTCATGGCAGCGATCACCTGGGCGGCGATGTGCGAGATGCGCTGCTCGTCCTGGATGCTGCCCAGCGCGATCAAGAATTCGTCGCCGCCCTGGCGGCTGATGGTGCTGGTGCTGCCCGCCACCTGCTGCAGGCGCTGAGCCACCTGCTGCAGCACCTGGTCGCCGGCGGGGTGGCCCAGCGTGTCGTTGATGGTCTTGAAGTGATCCAGATCCAGGTTCAGCAGCGCCATCTTGTGGCCCAGCTGGCGCGCCCACGCGGCGCTCAGCTCGAAGCGGTCGCGAAACAGCACGCGGTTGGGCAGCCCGGTCAGCGGGTCGTGGTGCGCCAGGAAATCGACGCGCGCCTGTGCCTGCTTGTGCGCGGTGATGTCGTTGACGAAGGTCAGCACCAGCGGCTCGCTGTCCACGTCGATGCGCTGCGCCGACAGGCTGACCTGGCGCACCTCGCCGCTGCGGTGGCGCCACTGGGTCTCGAAGTTGGGCAGCATGCTGTGCTGGCGCAGCTGCTCGCGCCACAGGTCGCGCACCACCGTGTCGACCCACAGGTTCAGATCCAGCCCGCTGCGGCCCCGGGCCTGCGCGGCGCTCCAGCCGAACGAGGCGGCGAACCGGTCGTTGACGTCCAGGAACACGCCGTCGCCCAGGCGCGAGACGATGGTGCCCATGGGACTGGCGTTGAAGGCGGCGTGAAACAGCTGCTCGGTATGGCGCAGCTCCGTGATGTCCTGCAAGGCGCCCGAGATGCTCAGCGCGTGGCCCTCGGCGTCGCGCCGCGCCTCGCCCAGCAGGCGGCCGACGCGCCAGGCGCCGTCGGCGCGCCGAAAGCCGAATTCGACGCTGCGCGGGCGCTGCGGGTCGGCCTGGCGCAGCACTTGCTGCAGAAGGTCGCTCACGCGCTGGCGGTCGCGCTCGAGCACGTGATCGAGAAACAGCGCCAGCGTCGGCTGGATCTGGCCGCTCGCGTAGCCAAAGCACTGGTAGGTCTCGTCGCTCCAGGCCAGGGTGTCGCTGCCGGCGTCCCATTGCCAGTGGCCCAGCTGCGCCAGGCGCGCGACCTGTTCGGCGCAGCGGTGCTGGCGCGCCTGTGCGGTCGACTCGCGCGCCAGCGCCTGCAGGGCCTGCTCCTTGGCGTCCAGCTGCTCCTGGCGGGCCTGCAGCTGAACCTGTACCTGGTGCAGCCGCGCATGCGCCTCGCGCAGCTGTGCTCGCAGCTGCGCGAGGGATAGGCCCTTGGGCGGCTCGGTCAGGGATGCGCGGGGGGATTCGGGGTCGAGATCGTCAGGAAGCGACGAGGCGGTCTCCATCCCGGCATTATCTGGATGCATGCGCGCTTGTCGATAACCACAGCGACGCGGTGCAGCATTGTTGACGTTTGGCGGGGCGTGTGCAGGGGCGGCGGGCGCCTTGCACCGCCGTCGCCAGCGTTGCTAGGAGCCTGTCGGACTTGGAAATCGCCTGCTGCGAATCGACCGCAGCGACCCATTTTCCACCGTCTTTTTGCCCAATAGCTCGGCTATTGGGCTGCAAATTCGGCAAAAACTGTGCTCGCTGGGGCAGCTTCTCGCTTTTGGCGCTCCAAGTCCGACAGACTCCTAGAAATCGGCGACCAGCGACAGCTTCAGGTTGCGTCCGGGCTGGGTGTAGGCGTCCAGCGCCGTGCTGCCGGCGGCCACGCCGTACACGTCCTGCCAGCGCCAGTATTTGCGGTCGGTGACGTTGTTGAGCGCCACGTTCAGCCGCATGTTCTTCTGGAAACGCCATTGCGCGCCCAGGTCGAGCGTGGTGGCCGCGGGCGTGGCGAACTGGGTCGTGCCTTTCTTGCTGTTGCCGATCGAGACCAGGTCGATGTCCTTGTCCTTCTTGGCCCAGTAGTGGCGCGCGTCGGCGTACACGCCCCACTGCGGGCGGTCGTAGCGCAGGCCCAGCGACAGCTGCGCGGGCGAGACCGAGTTCAGCGGCGCGCCGCTGCTCCTGTCCCTGCCGCGGGTCTGGCCGTAGGAGAACGAGGTGCGCAGGCGGCCGTCCGCGACGCTGCCCCAGTCGTAGATGCCCTTGAACTCGAAGCCGTGGATGCGGGCGCGCTCGACGTTGACGGTCTGGAACACCTGTTTGGTGGGCGTGGACTGGATCAGCCGCGCATCTTCGATCAGGTTGGAGTAGCGGTTGGCAAAGACCACCGCGTCGACGCTCAACTGCTGCATGCGGCCGCGCAGGCCCAGCTCGACGCCGCGGCTGCGCTCGGGCTTCAGGTCGGGGTTGGCAATGATGTAGTTGTCGGTCGCGCCCACAGTGGCTCGAAAACGGTCATTGACCTGGCCTGCCTCGGGTGCGCGAAAGCCGGTGGCGTACTGGCCAAACACGCTCCATGTGTCGGTGGCGCGGTACAGCACGCCAAGCTTGGGCAGCACTGCCGAGCCCGACTTGCTGCGCGCCGGCTCGGGAGCGGGCGGGTAGTACAGGTTCTGGTTCTTGACGTGGATGGAGTAGTGCTCCAGGCGCAGGCCGGGCGTGAGCGTCCAGTTGCCCAGGTCGCTCTCGGCCTGCAGGTAGGCGGCGGTGCTGGTCTCGCGCGTGTCCGGGAAGCGCTTGAGCGGAAAGACCTCGGGCGCCAGCGGCGCCTGGCCGTCATAGAGGTTGCTGATGTCGTTGCGCACGTGATCCAGCCCGTAGACCAGGCGGTGTGACCAGCCGTCGCCGCGCAGCACCTTGTCGGCCTGCAGGTCGATCTGCCAGGTGCGTTCCTTGTAGCGGTTGTCGCGGATGCTGTGGGTGATGGGCGGGGAGGTCGGCGTTTTGGTGTTCTCGTAAAAGCTGTGGCCGATGCGCCGCGACGACGCCTGCTGATAGGACACGACCGCGCGCATGTGGTCGGCCCAGTCGGTCCGCAGGCCGAAGCGTCCGTCCCAGGCCAGGCGGTCGCGCTCGATCTTGCTGCTGCTGTACTCGTCGAGAATTTTTTTGCCCGTGCTTGCTGTCAATCCGCGGCTGGAGAGCTGATCGACGTCCTGGCGCTTGTCCGAATGCTCCAGCGTCAGGGTGTGGCGCTGCATCGCATCGGGCTTGAACACCAGCTTGCCCAGCAGCGCGCGGTCGCGCGCGTCCAGCGGGTCGGCGGCAGTGCGGCTGCTGTCCTGGGCGTGGTTGGTGCCCATGGTCTGCATCTCGCGGGCCTGGCGTGCGGAGGCCGTCAGCATCCATTGCAGCTGCTCGCTGGCCCGGCCGGCCACGGTGCCGGTTTCCGTCCAGCCGTGGTCTTCCTCGCTCCAGCCCAGCGCGACGCGCCCGCCGATGGCCTTGGGCGCTGCGTCCGGCGAGGTCTGCAGAAAGTCCTGCGGGTCGTGCGTGACAAAGTTGAGCACGCCGGCCATGCCGTCGCCGCCGTACAGCGCCGATGCCGGGCCGCGGATGATCTCGATGCGCTTGAACAGCTCCAGCGACAGGTATTCGCGGTCGAACATGGCCGAGCGCGACACGTAGCTGCGCGGCATGCGGATGCCGTCGACGGTCATCAAGACGCGGTTGCCGCCCAGGCCGCGGATGTTCACGCCCATGTTGCCGTCGCGCGCAAAGGCGCTGCTGGCGGCGCTGACGGCCAGCCGCGCCGGGCTGCTGCGCACGTCGACGTTGGGCAGGTCCTGCAGCGCCTGGCGCAGCGTGCGGCTTTGCTGCTCGCGCAGCGCCTGCTCGCTGATGATGTCGGCCGACATCGGCAGGTCGTCGACCGCCTGCTCCTGGCGCGCGCCGCTGACCACCATCATCGGCAGCGCGGCATGCGCCGCTGGCGTGGCGGAGGGTGCGGGTGCGGCGGTCTGGGCCTGGGCCAGCGTCTGGCAGGCCAGGGCGACGGCCAGGCTCAGTGCGGTGCGGGTGGGGAGCAGGGGCATGTCGTGCAACGGGGGCGAAAAGCGCAATGTCCGGGGCGGCGGTGGAAGGCGGGGTTATTTGGTGCCGAAGATGCGGTCGCCCGCATCGCCCAGGCCGGGCAGGATGTAGCCGTGCGCGTCCAGCTCGCGGTCGATCGCCGCGGTGTAGATCGGCACCTCGGGGTGGGCCTGCTGCATCGTGGCAATGCCCTCGGGCGCGGCCAGCAGGCAGACGAACTTGAGCGAGCGCGGGCGCATGTCGCGGATGCGCTGCACCGCGGCGGCGGCCGAGTTGCCGGTGGCCAGCATCGGGTCGACGACGATCACGTCGCGCTCGTGCATGCCCGAGGGCATCTTGAAGTAGTACTCCACCGGCTGCAGCGTCTGCGGGTCGCGGTACAGGCCGATGTGGCCCACGCGCGCGCCGGGCACCACGTTGAGCATGCCGTCCAGAAAACCGTTGCCCGCGCGCAGGATGGACACCAGCACCAGCTTCTTGCCGTCGATGACCTTGGCGGTCATGGTCTCCAGCGGCGTCTCGATCTCGATGTCCTGCAGCGGCATGTCGCGCGTGACCTCGTAGGCCATCAGCGTCGAGAGCTCGCCCAGCAGGCGGCGAAAGCTGTTGGTGCTGGCGTCTTTTCTGCGCATCAGCGTGAGCTTGTGCTGCACCAGGGGGTGGGTGATGACGTGAACGTTGTGCATGGTCCTCTTGTCCAGGGGTGTAGGCAAACCCGGTGATTATCCGCGGCGGCGCCGCCCGCGTCCGGCGCGCCGCAGGGTGGCAGGGGCATGCGGCGGCGCTATTTGCGCAGCGCCGCCAGCGGCCCGCCGGCAATCAGGCAGGTCACGTCGAGCAGCACCTGCGGCAGCACCAGCCCGCCGCGGCAGGCCAGGTACTGCGGCGTCCACACCGGGTCGAACTTCTGCTTGAACGCGCGCAGGCCCTCGAAGTTGTAGAACTCGTCGCCGCGGCGGTAGATGAAGGTGCCGATCCGATTCCAGCTGGACGCCAGCGGATGGTCGGCCAGCCCCGCCAGCGGCGCCGCGCCCAGATTGAACCAGGCGTAGCCCTGGGCCCGGCCGTACAGCAGCAGGTGGGTGAACAGCGCGTCCATCAGCACCGCAGGCGTTCCCGGGCGGTAGCGCATCAGGTCGATGGACAGCTCCTCGCGCGCGCCGCTGCGCCACAGGTTGGCGAAGGCGACGACCGCGCCGCCGCTGCGCATCACGGCGCAGTCGAATTCGCACAGGTAGGCCGGCTCGAAGCGGCCCAGTGAAAAGCCTTTCTCGTGCCCGGCCTTGCCCTGCATCCAAGCGTCGGAGACCGCGCGCAGCTCGTCCATCAGGGCTGGCACATCGGCTTTCGGGATGACCGCGAATTCCAGCCCCTCGCGCGCCGCACGGCCATGTGCGTAGCGCAGCGGCTGGCGCGCCTTGCCCTGCAGCGAAAAGCCGGCCAGCGGCACGCGCGCCACTTCGCCGATCTTGAGCAGCGCCAGCCCCAGATCCAGGTAGGTGGGCAGCCAGGCCGGATGCACCGCGTAGAAGACGGCGCGCGCGCCGGCGCGGTCGGCCTGCTCGGCGAAACGCCAGATCAGCCGGCGCCCGGCTTCTTCCTGGCCCACCGGGTCGCCCATGGTGATCCAGCTGTGCCCCTGCAGCGCGTACATCAGAAACGCCTGTTCGTCGCGTGACACCAGGAAACGCTTGTCGCCCAGCAGCGCGACGCTGGGCTGGGTGTCGCCGGCGCCCGCCAGAATGCGGCGCACCGCGTCCGGAATGCCCTGGCCGGCGGCGGCAGGCGGCGCCGGCCGGTTGAGCAGCGCGTCCAGCGCAAGCGCCGCCGCCACGACGGCCAGCAGCAGCAAGGAGCGCAGAAAGCGCGGCGCGTTTCCGTGCCAGGCGAACTCCCACCACAGCGCGTCGCGGTAGGGCACGCCCCGGTAGGCGAACAGCCCCACGACCGCCATGCCCGCCAGCACGATGGCCAGCAGTGCCGCCGCGGCCGGCGTGGGGCGGAACGCGCGCCAGCTGCCGCGGCGGTAGAACGCGCCGCGGTTGGCGTGCAGGATCGCGGCGCACAGGGCCAGCACCAGCGCGTCCTCCCAGTCCAGCGCGCGCACCAGCGAGAGCAGCGCGCCGGCCAGCATCAGTCCGACGGCCACGCTGCGCGCCAGCGCCATGCGCCGCCACAGGCCGCGCGCCAGCACCACCAGCGCCAGGCCGGCAAGGCTGGCCAGCAGGTGCGAGGCCTCGACCAGCGGCAGCGCCAGCCATTGGCGCAGCTGCTGCGTGCGCTCGTGCAGCGTGGGCGTGGCGCTGGACAGCAGCAGCACCAGCCCAGCCAGCAGCGCCAGCGCCGCGGCCAGCGGCGGCACCACGGCGCGCACCAGCGCGGCGGCGCGCGCCGCGGCCGTGGCAAAGCGGGCGCGAGCCTGCAGCGCTTCGAAGCCGAGCAGGGCGGCCGCTCCCAGCATGAGCGGCAGCAGGTAGTAGATGGCGCGAAACGCCAGCAGCGCGGCCAGCACGTCGGCGCGGGTGCCCGCGCCCAGGCCGAGCAGCACGGTCGCCTCCAGCACGCCCAGCCCCCCGGGCGCATGACTGGCGGCGCCGGCGACGACCGCCGCCACGAAGATCAGCAAGAACGCGGCGTAGCCGGGCGCCACGTCCGCGGGCAGCAGCACGTACAGGACGGCGGCCGCGGCGCCCACGTCGATGGCGCCGACCAGGATTTGCAGCAGCGCGCTGGGGGCGCTGGGCAGCAGCAGCGTCCAGCCCAGCACGCGCGCCTGCGTGTGGCCGCGCGCCAGCCACAGCAGGGCTGCGGCCACAAGTGCCAGCAGGGCCGCGCCGGCGGCCCGGTCCAGCCGCCCGCCAGCCAAGTGCAGCGCCGGTACGCCCAGTGGGTCGAGCAGCAGCGCCGCGCCCAGCACCGTGGCCAGGCCGCCGGCGAAGGTGAGCACCGAGATGCTGACGATGCGCGCCACGTCGGCCGCGTCCAGCCCGGCGCTTTGGTAGATGCGGTAGCGGATCGGTCCGCCGACGAAGACGTGAAACCCCAGCGCGTTGGAGAAGCTGTAGCCGACGGCGCCGGCAAACGCCGCCAGGCGCAGCGACACCCTGCCCGGCGCCACGCGGCGCACGGCCAGTACGTCGTACAGGGAGAGCGCCACAAAGCCGGCGGCCGTGAGCAGCAGCGCCTCGACGATGGATGCTGCCGGCATGGCCAGCAGATCGGCGCGGATGTCGCGCAAATGGATGCGTGCGCCGATCGTGTGGACGGCCAGCAGCGCCAGCACGCTCGCCACGGCGCCGACGATCGGCCCCAGTACATGGGGTTCGAGCAGGCGCGCGATGCGGTGGGACTGCGCACCCGGGCCGTTGGCGGGCAGCGGGCCGGGCGTGCGTGGGGTGGTTTGCTCGCCGGGCATGGCAACGAAGACGAGGCGCCGCGGTATGCCGGGTGCGTGGGTCGCGCGACGCGCTCAGCGGCGCTTGCTGCCGCCCATCAGGCTGCCCAGCGCGCCGCGCAGCAGCTCGCGGCCCAGGCGCCGCGCCTCGCCCTTGACGACGCTTTGCACCAGCCCGTCGTACTGGCCGCCGCGCGGGCCGGTGCGGCCAAACAGCGCCTCCTTGACCGCAGTGCCCATGTCGCCCAGCAGGCCGCCGCCGGCTGCAGGGTCTTGGGCCGGCGTGCCCGCTGCGGTGCCTGGCGCAGCACTGGCGGGCGCTGCGTTGCGCTGCAGCAGTACCTCATATGCCGACTCGCGATCCACCGCCTGGTCGTAGACGCCGGCGACCAGCGACTGCGCCATCAGCGCGCGGCGCTGGGCGTCGGTGATCGGGCCGATCTGGCTGCCCGGCGGGACGACGTAGGCGCGCTCGGTCGGCTGCGGCCGGCCCTTGGCGTCCAGCAGGCTGACCAGCGCCTCGCCGACGGCGAGTTCGGTGATGGCGGCCTCGATGTCCAGCCCCGGGTTGGGGCGCATCGTGGTGGCCGTGGCCTTGACCGCCTTCTGGTCGCGCGGGGTGAAGGCGCGCAGCGCGTGCTGCACGCGGTTGCCCAGCTGGGCCAGCACGCTGTCGGGGATGTCCATGGGGTTTTGCGTGACGAAGTACACGCCCACGCCCTTGGAGCGCACCAGACGCACGACCAGCTCGATGCGCTCGACGAGCACCTTGGGCGCGTCGGCGAACAGCAGGTGGGCCTCGTCGAAGAAAAACACCAGCTTCGGAACCTCCGGGTCGCCGATCTCGGGCAGGCGCTCGAACAGCTCGGACAGCATCCACAGCAGAAAGCTGGCGTACAGGCGCGGCGCGTTCATCAGCTTGTCGGCCGCCAGGATGTTGACGACGCCCCGGCCGTCCACGGTCTGCATGAAGTCCTCGATGTCGAGCATGGGCTCGCCGAAGAACTGGTCGCCTCCCTGTTGCTCGATCTGCAGCAGCCCGCGCTGGATGGCGCCGACGCTGGCCGCCGAGATGTTGCCGTAGCCGGTGGTGAACTGCTTGGCGTTGTCGCCCACGTGCTGCAGCATGGAGCGCAAGTCCTTCATGTCCAGCAGCAGCAGGCCGTTGTCGTCGGCAATCTTGAACACCAAGTTGAGCACGCCGGCCTGCGTGTCGTTCAGCCCCAGCATGCGCGCCAGCAAGAGCGGCCCCATGTCGCTGATGGTGGCGCGCACCGGGTGACCCTGCTGGCCGAACACGTCCCACAGCGTGGTGGGGCAGGCCAGCGGCGCGGGCGGCTCTATGCCGCGCTCGGCCAGCACCTGGGCCAGCTTGCCATCGATGCGCCCGGCCTGGCTGATGCCCGACAGGTCGCCCTTGACGTCGGCCATGAAGACCGGCACGCCGATACGCGAGAACTGCTCGGCAAGCGTTTGCAGCGTCACCGTCTTGCCGGTGCCGGTGGCGCCGGTGATCAGACCGTGGCGGTTGGCCAGCTGGGGCAGCAGCTGGCAGGTAGTGGCGGCATTGCGTGCAATCAGTAGGGGATCGGCCATGGCAGAGGGTGTGTCAAAAGTAGAATCCGGAGGTTAGATCATTCCATGAATAAAGGACGCTGCAGTGGCAGGACACAGCAAATGGGCCAACATCCAGCACCGCAAGGGGCGCCAGGACGAGAAGCGCGGCAAGATCTGGACCCGCATCATCCGTGAAATCTCGGTGGCCGCGCGCCAGGGCGGCGGCGACCTGAACGCCAACCCGCGCCTGCGCCTGGCGGTGGACAAGGCCAAGGCGGCCAACATGCCGGCCGACCGCATCAAATACAACATCGACAAGGCCTGCGGCAACGTGGACGGCCTGGTGTACGAGGAAATCCGCTACGAGGGCTACGGCATTGGCGGCGCGGCCATCATCGTCGACACCATGACCGACAACCGCGTGCGCACCGTGGCCGAGGTGCGCCACGCCTTCAGCAAATACGGCGGCAACATGGGCACCGAGGGTTCGGTGGCCTTTCAGTTCAAGCACTGCGGCCAGCTCGTCTTTGCCCCCGGCACCAGCGAGGAGCAGGTGATGGAGGTGGCGCTGGAGGCGGGTGCCGAGGACGTGGTCGCCGACGACGAGGGCGCCATCGAGGTGCTGACCGCGCCCGGAGACTTCGAAGTAGTGCGCGATGCGCTGGCCGCCGCGGGCCTGGCGCCGGAGCTGGCCGAGGTGACGATGCGCGCCGACAACACGATCGAGCTTGAAGGCGAGGACGCAGAGCGCATGCAAAAACTGCTGGACGTGATCGAAGACCTGGACGACGTGCAGGCGGTCTACCACAACGCCGCGCTGTAAGACCTTGAACACGTTCTAAATGCAGCAGGCACTGCCGCGCATGGCGCGGCCTTTTTTGACTGCCCCCGCATGGGGGCCTTGTTCTTTTGACGACGGCGCATGGAGCCCGCGATGAAAATTCTGGTGATCGGAGGCGGCGGCCGTGAACACGCACTGGCCTGGCGGCTGGCCCAGTCGCCGCGCGCGACCAAGGTCTACGTGGCGCCGGGCAACGGCGGCACGGCGCTGTCGCCGCGCCTGGAGAACCTGCCCATCACCGACGTGCAGCAGCTGCGCGCCTGGGCGCAGCAGGAAAAGATTGCACTGACCGTCGTCGGTCCCGAGGCGCCGCTGGCCGCAGGCGTGGTCGACGAGTTCCGCGCCCACGGGCTGAAGATCTTCGGCCCCACCCAGGCGGCCGCGCAACTGGAGAGCTCCAAGGCCTTCTCCAAGGACTTCATGCAGCGCCACGGCATTCCGACGGCCGCCTACCAGAGCTTCACCGACGCGCAGGCCGCGCACGCCTACGTCGACCGCCTGGGCGCGCCCATCGTCGTCAAGGCCGACGGACTGGCCGCGGGCAAGGGCGTGGTCGTGGCCGCTACTGCCAAGGAAGCCCACGACGCGGTCGACTTCATGCTGGTGGACAACAAATACGGCGTGGCGCACAACGAAGGCGGCGCGCGCGTGGTCATCGAGGAATTCCTCGAAGGCGAGGAAGCCAGCTTCATCGTGCTGTGCGACGGCAAGAACGTCTGCGCGCTGGCCACCAGCCAGGATCACAAGCGGCTCAAGGACGGCGACGCCGGCCCCAACACCGGCGGCATGGGAGCGTATTCGCCGGCGCCGGTGGTGACGGCCGATGTGCATGCGCGCGCGATGCGCGAGATCATTTTGCCGACCATCCGTGGCATGGAAAAAGACGGCATTCCGTACACCGGCTTTCTGTACGCCGGCCTGATGATCGACGCCCAAGGCCATTTGAAGACGCTGGAGTTCAACTGCCGCATGGGCGACCCCGAGACCCAGCCCATCCTGATGCGCTTGAAGAGCGACCTCGTCGAGGTGCTGCTGGCGGCCGTGGACGGCAGGCTTGACCAGGTCGAGCTGCAGTGGGACCGGCGCACCGCGCTGGGCGTGGTGATGGCCGCGGCCGGCTACCCCGAAGCGCCGCGCAAGGGCGACGCGATCACCGGCATTGCGCCCGAGGCGGACGACGCCATGGTGTTCCACGCCGGCACGCAGCTCGTGGGCGGGCAGCTTCAGGCCAGCGGCGGGCGCGTGCTGTGCGTGACAGCGCTGGCCGACAACGTGCGCCAGGCGCAGCAGCGTGCCTACGACGTGGTGCGCGCCATCCATTTCGACGGTGCGCAGTGGCGCAGCGACATTGGCCATCGCGCCATCAAGAACGGCTGAAGGCGGCGATCGATGACGAGCACTCCCCCGTTTCACAGCAGCGCCACCACCGCCCAGGTGCGCTCCTATCTTGAAGAGCTGCAGGCGCGCATCATGGCTGCGCTGGAAACCGCCGAAGGCGAGGGCGGCGCCCGCGCGCTGGTCGACGCCTGGCGCAAGGAGCCGGGCGAGCCGCTGCAGGGCGACGGCATCACCCGCATCATCGAAGGTGGGCGCGTGTTCGAGCGCGCCGGCTGCGGCTTCTCGCACGTGCGCGGCGCACGCCTTCCGGCGTCGGCCACGCAGCACCGCCCGCAACTGGCGGGCGCGCCGTTCGAGGCCATGGGCGTGTCACTGGTGTTCCACCCGCGCAACCCCTACGTGCCAACGGTTCACATGAACGTGCGCATGCTGGCCGCAGGCCACCCGGGGCAGGAGGCGGTGTGCTGGTTTGGCGGCGGCATGGATCTGACGCCGTATTACGCGTTCGAAGAGGACGCGGTGCACTTCCACAAAAGCTGCCGCGATGCGCTGGCGCCGTTTGGCCAGGATCTGTACCCGCGCTTCAAGCAGTGGTGCGACGAGTATTTCTACCTGAAGCACCGCGACGAGCAGCGCGGCATCGGCGGCATCTTCTTCGACGATTTTTCCGAGCTTGGCCTGGAGCGCAGCCTGGCGATGACGCAAAGCGTGGGCGACGCCTTTCTTGGCGCCTACCTGCCCATCGTCGAGCGGCGCCAAGACATGGCCTGGGGCGAGCGCGAGCGCGACTTCCAGCTGTACCGGCGCGGGCGCTATGTCGAGTTCAACCTGGTGATCGACCGCGGCACGCACTTCGGCCTGCAGTCGGGCGGGCGCACCGAGTCCATCTTGCTGTCCATGCCGCCGCAGGCGGCCTGGAGCTACCAGCGCCAATGGGAGGACGGCTCGCCCGAGGCCGAGCTGACCCGCCGCTTTCTGCCGCGCCGCGACTGGCTCTAGCCCGTACGACAGGCGCAATGCTTCCTCCATAATGAAAGGCCTGCAGCCACTGCCGGCCTTTTGCTCCTTCTTTCCCACTCGCACTACATATCGCCGATGACCACCACGACCCGATCGGACGCCGCCGCCAAGCGCGACGTGACCAAACTCCAGCGCGCCATCGTCGATGGCCTGGAGGACGTCAAGGCACAAGACATCCAGGTTTTCAATACCGAGCACCTGTCGCCGCTGTTCGAGCGCGTGATCGTTGCCACCGGCGGCTCCAACCGCCAGACCAAGGCGCTGGCCGCCAGCGTGCGCGACGCGGTGCGTGACGCGGGCTTCGACAAGCCGCGCACCGAGGGCGAGGAAAACGGCGAGTGGATCATCGTCGACTGCGGCCAGGCCGTGGTGCACGTGATGCAGCCGGCCATCCGCCAGTACTACCGTCTGGAGGAGATCTGGGGCGACAAGCCGGTGCGCTTGAAGCTGGGCAGCGCCAAGCCGCGCAAGATCACCGCGTCCGAAGACGCGAGCGCGCCGGCCAGGGCTCCCGCCAAAAAGGCGCCGGCGAAGAAGGTCACGGCAAAGAGCCCCACAAAGAAGAGCCCGGCCCGCCCGGCTGCGGCAAAGAAGGCAGCGGCCACGGCAGCCACCGGCAAGCGCGGCACGGCCAAGCCCGCGGCAAAGACTGCCGCCAAGACTGCAGCAAAGACCCCAGCAACCAAGGCACCGATCAAGAAGGTCGTGGTCAACAAGCCGGTCGCCAAGAAGGCAGGGGCCAAGTCTGCTGCAAAACCTGCGGCCAAGAAGGCGCCGGTACGCACCGCTGCAGGCAAGCCCGCCGCCAAGAAATCTGCCGCGCGCAAATAGGGCGCCGGCTGACGCTGTCCGATGAAGCTGCTCATCGTCGCCGTCGGCCAGCGCGTGCCCGACTGGGCGCAAACGGCGTACGACGACTACGCCAAGCGTTTCCCGCCCGAACTGAAGGTGGAGCTCAAGGCGGTCAAGACCGAGCCGCGCGGCTCCAAGAGCCTGGACACCCTGTACGCGGCCGAGCGCGCGCGCATCGAGGCGGCCATTCCCCGCGGCACGCGCGTGGTCGTGCTCGACGAGCGCGGCACCAGCCTGACGACCAAGGCGCTGGCCGTGCGCCTGAAGGACTGGCAGTTGGGCGGCGACGACGTGGCCCTGGTCATTGGCGGGCCCGATGGCCTGGAGCCCGCGTTTCGCCAAGCGGCGCACGAGCGCATCCGCCTGTCCGACCTGACGCTGCCGCACGCCATGGTGCGCGTGCTGCTGATCGAGCAGCTGTACCGCGCCTGGTCGGTCAATGCCGGCCATCCCTACCACCGCGAGTGAAAAATCACCGTCCGGATCGCCCGCACGCCATGCCTGATTTCATCTACCTCGCCTCGCAAAGCCCGCGCCGGCGCCAGTTGCTCGACCAGATCGGCGTGCGCCATGAACTGCTGCTGGCCGAGGCCGGCGAGGACGCCGAGGCGCTGGAGGCCGTGCTGCCCGGCGAGGCGCCGGCCGCCTATGTGCAGCGCGTCACGGCGCTCAAGCTCGACGCTGCCGTTGCCCGCCACGCGCGCCGCGGCCTGCCGCCCGCGCCCATTCTGTGTGCCGATACCACGGTGGCGTTGGACGATGCCATCCTCGGCAAGCCCGAGGATGCGCAGGACGCAGCGCGCGTGCTGGCCGCACTGTCCGGGCGCGCGCACCAGGTGCTGACCGCCGTGGCGCTGCAGCACGGGGCGCGGCGCAGCGCGGCGCTGTCGGTCTCGCAGGTGCACTTCGGTGTGCTGTCGCACGCGCAGATCGACGCCTACGTCGCCAGCGGCGAGCCGCTGGGCAAGGCCGGCGCCTACGGCATCCAGGGACGGGCAGGGCAGTTCGTGCAGCACATCAGCGGCAGCTACAGCGCCATCATGGGTTTGCCCTTGTTCGAGACGGCGCAGCTGTTGCGCGCTGCGGGGGTGCTGGAGCCGTGACGGCCTGAGTCCGGCCGGCGGCCACTCAGAGCGTGTGGCTGGCCAGCCTGGCGGTGTCGGGGATGTGGATGTCGCGCTTGTCGATGCGGATCAGGCCGGCGGACTCCAGCTCGTGCAACACGCGCGAGAAGTATTCGGGCGTGATCGACAGGCGCGAGGCGATCGTCGCCTTGCTCACCGGCAGCGAGACGCTGCGCATGCCCTGGCTGGGGCTGGCCGGGTGGCCTTGCGTTTCCTCAGGCAAGGCGTTGAGCAGGTAGCCGATCACGCGCTGCGTGCCGTTGTGCAGCGTGTAGGTCTGTACGTCGTGCACCAGGCCGTGCAGGCGCCGCGAGATGCCGGCGAGCATGTGCATGGCAAAGCGCGGGTCGTTCTCGATCTCGCGCACCACCGCGTCCTTGGACACGCTCAGCAGCAGCGAGTCGGCCAGCGCCTGGGCGTTCACGATGTAGGGGCGGTCGGTGAACATCAGCGCCTCGGCAAACGACATGCCGGGGCCGATCAGCTCGATCACTTTTTCCTGCCCGGTCGGCGAGATGGCGTAGAGCTTGATGCGGCCGGTGACGACGACGTGGAACTCCTCGCACGGCGTGCCGACGTGGAACACGTGATCGCTGCGGCCGTATTTGCGCAACCGGCAGCCCGTGGAGATGCGCTGCATTTCCTGCGGCGTCATCTCCTGGAACAGGGGCAGGGCGCTGAGGTAGCGGGGGATGTCGAAGTGCGCGGCGTCCATGGGTGCGCACTGTACAGGGAAAACCCAGTGGTCCCCCTTGGTAAATGTCAAACTGCCAGCGCTGTCGCGCTCCGTCTCAGTGCGACGTCCCCTCGCTGCGCGTGATCTTGTTCCATACGTTGTATTTGCCCACGGGCTTGTTCATCGGCAGGCGCTTGACCTCCTTGAAGGTGCCTGCGTCGTAGACGATGAGCGCGCCGTCCGCCTCCGATACGCTGGCCAGCGCGTAGCGGCCGTCGCGGGTGAACTCGATGTGCGCCAGCGTCTTGCCCGGCTCGCGCACCTGGGCCACGGGCTCCAGGGTGCGCTTGTCGATGACGGTCAATGTGTCGCGCGCGCTGGGGCTCATCATCGAGTCGGTCCAGGCGTAGGGCGTGTCTTCATGGCTGCGCATGAAGAAGCCGGGGCCGGGCGTGGGAATGGTGCGCACCGTCTTCCAGGTCTTCATGTCGATCACGTCGATGGCGCCGCCGCCCAGGTTGGGGCTGGCGAGCACGGTGGTGCCGTTCCAGGCGAACGTGATGCCCGAGCCCAGGTGGGGCATGCCGGCGATCGGCAGGTCGGCCACCTTGACGCGTGCGTCCAGGTTGACCACCTGGGCGCTGGCTGCCTGGCTGCCCTTGGCCGGGCGAGTGGCGCCCAGCACGTGGCGGTAGGGCTGGTCGAAGAAAAAGTCGTCCAGCGGATCTTGCAGCGGCGTGCGGCGCACGTTCAGGTAGCCGGGCCTGGCAATGCCTTCGCCCATCTTGTAGTCGTGCACCAGGCCGTCATAGATCGGCTCGGCCTTTTCGTCGTAGGAGATCTCCCAGACCTCGGGGATGTCCTTGAGCGCCACGATGAAGCTGTGGCGCGGCGTTGCGTCGTAGACGGCCGACACGCGCGAGCTGGCCTTGCCGTCCAGCGTCGTCGCGTCGTAGGTCTTGACCAGGTTGAGGTCGGCGTCGAACAGCGCCAGCGTGTGCGGCAGGTAGTTGGCCGCGATCACCCAGCGCCCGTCGCCACTGACGGCGACGTTGCGCATGTTCAGGCCGGCGCGCACCTCGGCGACGACGCGCAGGCGGTACAGGTCGTACTTGGTGATCCAGCCGTCGCGCGAGCCGAAGAAGACGTAGCGCCCGTCGGGCGTGAACTTGGGGCCGCCGTGCAGCGCAAAGCGGCTCTGGAAGCGCGTGATCGGCTCGAAGGTGTCGCCGTCGAGCAGCGTGACGTGATGGTCGCCCGCCTCGACGACGACGAACAGGTTCATCGGGTCGGCCTGCCACAGCGGCGTGGCGGGTTCGCCGGCGGGCAGCGGCGTGCTCTCGCGCGATGCGCGGATATCGGCTTCTTCCCAGCGCGGCGCGGGCACGACCGGCGTGCGCACCCAGTCGGCCAGCGTCTGCATTTCGGCGTCGCTGAGCTGGTCGGCAAAGCCGCCCATCTGCGTGGCCTGACGGCCTTCGCGGATCACGCGCAGCACCTCGGGCGCGCGGATGCGCGCCAGGCTCTCGGGCAGCAGCGCCGGGCCCATCAGGCCGGTGCGCTGCTCGCCGTGGCAACTGGCGCAGTGCTGCTGGTAGAGCCGGGGTGCTTGCGCGAGCGCCGTGCCTGCATCGGGCACCGGCGCCTGCGCGTGGACGGCGCCCAGGGGCAGCAAGGCGGCGGCAAGGGCCAGCGCGCCGCGGCGCAGGGTGTTCTTCAAGGTCTTCATCGGGTGCGTGACGGCCGGCGGGGGCCGTGCGGAATGCAGGGTCAGGCAGTGGCGGGCGCGACGTTGATGGTGCGCCGGCTCTTGCCCTTGGAGGGCGTGAACGGGGTGCTGGGCGCGCCGACTTCCTCGTCGCTCAGGTAGCAGCCCGGGTCTTCGAACCAGGGGTTGCCCGTCAGCTGCTGGGCGCGCACGCGGGTGTTGCCGTTGCAGATCGCCAGATACTGGCAATCGCGGCAGCGCCCCTGCACCGGGCGCGGGTGTTGCTTGAGGCCGGCCATCAACGGGTCGCTGGTGTCGTTCCAGATCTCGGAGAACGGGCGGTCGCGCACACAGCCCAGGTCGTGGTGCCACCACATGGTGTCGGGGTGCACATGGCCCAGGTTGTCGATGTTGGCCACCATCTGGCCGCTGGCGTTGCCGCCCCAGCGCACCAGGCGCTCGTGCAGGGCGCTCTCCCACTGCGGCAGGTTGCGGCGCACCCACTGCAGCAGGTAGGGGCCGTCGGCGTCGTTGTTGCCGCTCACGTAGTCGTCCATGCAGCCGGCCTGCGCGTCGCGCCAGGCGTGCTCGAACAGCAGATCCATGGCCGCGCGCGTGCTCTGGTGGTGCGCGTCCTTGTCGCGGTGGATGTTGCCGCGCCCGGCGTAATTCAGGTGCGAGAAGTAGAACTTGTTGGCGCCTTCGTCCTTCATCAGCTGCAGCAGATTGGGCAGGTCGTGGGCGTTGAGCGCGGTCATCGTGAAGCGCAGCCCCACCTTGACGCCGTGGCGCGCCAGGTGGCGGATGGCGGCCAGGCTGCGGTCGAAGGCGCCGTCCAGACGCCTGAATTTGTCGTGCGTGGGCTTGAGGCCGTCCAGGCTGATGCCGACGTAGTCGAAGCCGGCGCCGGCGATGCGCTCGGCCAGCGGCGCGTCGATCAGCGTGCCGTTGCTTGACAGGCCGGTGTAGAAGCCCATTTCCCGCGCGCGGGCGGAGATTTCGAAGATGTCCGGGCGCAGGAGCGGCTCGCCGCCGGACAGAATGAGCGCCGGCACGCCAAAGGCCTTGAGGTCGTCCATGACGGTATAGACCTCGGGCAAGGTGAGCTCGCCCTCGTAGTCGTGGTCGGCCGACAGCGCGTAGCAGTGCTTGCAGGTGAGGTTGCAGCGGCGGATCAGGTTCCAGATGACGACGGGGCCGCGCGCCTGGCGGTCGCGCACCTGGGGGTATTGGCCGGTTTGCTCGGCTTGCGCGAGTTCGCGCATGTACTGGCTGATTCGGAACATGGCAATCGGATCGGTGAGGGGCGCAGCCGGCGTAGGGCAGGCGGCGCATGTGGGGTTAGTCTTTGATGCGCAGGCCGGTTTTTTTGAGAATGGCCGTGGAGTACAGGATGTCGTGGCCGCGGCAGGCCGCGCCCAGCAGCGCGGCGACTTCGCCGGCCTGCTGCTCGACCGCCTCGCGGCCGGTGCCGTGCAGCATGGCGAACAGGTTGTAGGGCCAGTCGGGCAGGTGGCGCGGGCGGCGGTAGCAGTGCGACACGCCGGGCAGCGCGGCCACCTGGCGGCCCAGTGCCGAGACCTGCTCGTCGTCCACGTCCCACACGCTCATGCCGTTGGCGGTATAGCCCAGGCGATAGTGGTTGGGCACGGCCCCGATGCGCCGGATCAGCCCGCTGCGCTGCATGGCCTGCAGGCGCTGGCGCACCTGCTCGCCACTGACGCCCAGCATGGCGCCGACTGCCTCGTAGGGGCGTGCGACCAGGGGCAGGCCGCCCTGGGTGGCGGCGATCAGGTCGCGGTCAAAGCGATCCAGTTGCTGCATGGGTTTCTCCGCTGTGTTGGGCTAGTACAGCAACCTGGAAGTAGAGGAACACAATGAAAGCGATGGATTCGCGCTCAGGGCAAGGCGCAAACCGCAGCGATAGCCGTAGCTATCGCGAGGATTTGCAACGCCGCCATGGGTGCGAAGACACGCTTTCATGTTTCGATATTTCCAGGTTGCTGTACCAATGCCTGCTGCGCCGACAGGCGCAGCTCGACGAAATACTCTTCTTCCTTGGGGAAGGCATAGACCGGCAGGCCCACTGCGTCTTCGATGCGCGCCAGCGCGTCGCTGGCAAGCGCCGGCGACTCGGCGCCGATGACGAACCACATGTTCAGCCGGTGCGTGCGCCGGTAGTTGTGCGCCACCTCGGGAAAGCTGTTGACCACGGCGTTGACCGCGTCGAAGCGCTCCTCGGGCACGCTCAGCGCCGCCAGCACGAACTGGCCGCCCGCGCGCTCGATCTGGAACAGCGGGCCAAAGCGCGTGAGCACGCCGTGCGCCAGCAGCTGCTGCAGGCGCTCGATCACACGCTCCTCACTCCAGCCCAGCGCCTGGCCGACGACGGTGAACGGGCGGTCGTCCAGCGGGAAGCCGCCGTGCAGGTAGTCGATCAGCTGGGCGTCTTCATGGGTGAGCATCGCAGGACTCCGAAGTGACGGGCGCGTGCGCGGCAAACCGGCGCGCGCCGGTCTGCTTGAAGCGGCGCAGCGAGAACAGCACCGCGTGGGGCGTGTGCTGCAGACCGGCGGCGGCGACGGTCTCGCGCACGCGCCGGGCGACGGCGTCGCGGTCGCGCCCGTGGATCATGCAGTACAGGTTGTAGTGCCAGCCGGGTGCGCGCGCGCGTCGGTAGGCCAGCGTCACGCCACTCAGGTGCGCCAGCGCGTCGCCATAGCGGTCGGCCGCGTCGTCGGGCACGTCGAACACGGTCATGGCGTTGGCGGAAAAACCCAGCTCGTGGTGGCGTACGACGACGCCAAAACGCGCCAGCAGGCCGCCATCCAGCCACTGCTGCAGCCGCTGCAGCACCTCGCCCGCGCCGCAGCCCAGCTGCTCGGCCCAGGCGCCGTAGGGGCGCTCGACCAGCGGCAGACCCTGCTCGGCCAGCGCGGCCAGTGGCCAGTCGCCGGGCGACAGCTGCGACGGCGCAGCGCGCGTGGGGCGTGCGTGCTCGCTGCCCTCGTCGCGCAGGTTGAAGGCGGTGTCGATGCGGTAGGGCCGCAGCATGGGCAGGCGCAGCACGGCAAGGCCGGTATCGCGCTCGATGTGCTGCAGCAGCCGCTCGACCTGGGATCTATCTGCGCCGGTGGCGACGAACCACAGGTTGACCTGGTGCTCACGTTGGTAGTTGTGGTTGACGCCCGGGTGACTGGAGACGACGGCGGCCACCGCGTCGAGCCGCTCGGGCGGTACGGCCATGGCCGCAAGCGTGGAGGCGCCGCCCGCGCCCGGCGCAAAGACCGCTCCGACGCGGCTGACCGCGCCCGCGCGCTGCAGCGCGGCGAGGCGGTCGCGCACGGCGGGGCAGGGCAGATCCAGCGCGTCGCCCAGCGCGGCGAACGGGCGCTCGACCAGCGGAAAGCCGCGCTGCCAGCGGTTGAGCAGGTCGAGGTCCGGGGCGTGCGCGCGTACCTGGGCCGCCATGGCTCAGAACCCCATGCGCTGGGCGCGCGCGGTAAAGAAGATGCCGCTGGGCGCGTCGACCGCCAGCGACGCCTGGAGCGTGAGCGTGTGCGTGTCGTAGACCTGCACGCGGTTGTCGTCGCGGCAGCTGATCCACACCGATTCGCCGCGCGGCGTGAACTCCATGTGCAGCACGGCGCGGCCCGGCTCGATGGTCTGCACCACCTGCTGGCTGGGCGTGTCGATGACCTGCACGCGGTGGTAGTCGGGCACGGAGAAGTTGACCCAGACCTGGCGCCCGTCGGGGCGCGCCATGACGAATACCGGCTGACCCGCCACGGCAATGCGGCCGACCTCGGCCCAGGTGCTGGTGTCGACGATGAGCACTTCGTGGCGCCCGACGGCGGGCAGGTAGGCGTGGCGCCCGGCAATCGCCCAGCCGCGCAGGTGAGGCATCTTGTAGACCGGCAGCGGTTTTTCACCGCGGCCGTAGTCGGCCAGGATGCGCGCTACCCGCGGCTCGCTCTGCCACAGGTCGACCATGGCCAGGCCGTCCTCGCCAAACAGGCCGGCGATGTAGTGGCGGCCGTTGGGAGAGACCAGCGCGTCGTAGGGCTGCTTGCCGATGTCGGGCAGCGTGGTGATCTGCGGCTTGCGCGGATCGCTCAGGTCGGCAATGCAGATGGCGCCGGCGTCGAACAGGCTGTAGACGAAGCGGCGCTGGGGCAGGTCGGCCAGGCCGACGACGCGCGAGCGCTTGCCGTCGGCCATGGCGGCCGGAACGTCGGCCAGCAGCTCCAGTGTGGCGGCGTCGAACACCTTGATGCCGCCGGGCGTGTAGTTCTGCGCGACGATGAGCGTGCCGTCGGCGCTGATGGCGCCGCCGATCGAGTTGCCCGCCTGCAGCACGCGGTGGGTGATGCGCTGGGTGAGGATGTCGACGCGCGTGACCGCGCCGTCGCGGCCGAAGATGTAGGCAAAGCGCGCATCGCGCGAGAACACGACCGAGGCGTGCGACAGGTCGCCAAGACCCGTGACGCGGCCGTAGATGCTGCGGCTGCTGGTGTTGACCAGCGTGAGCGCGCCGGCGGCGCGCTCGATGACCACCCCCAGGTCGCCCGTGCCTTGCACGGCGGCCGGGGAGGGCGCGGAAGCGGGGGAGGAGACGGCCGCGCAGCCGCTGGCCAGCGCGGAGACGCCGGCCGTGAGGGACAGAAGGGCGCGCCGCTTCATTGGGGAGAACTCCGGGATTCGAGGGGAAAGCCGCCGACCAGTTGCCGGGCGATCCATGCGGCCTCGTCTTCGTTGAGCATGGCGCTCCACGGGGGCATGGGGGTGTCCGGCAGGCCGTGCAGGATGACGGCGCTGACGTAGTCGGCGGGTTTGGTGGCCAGCGCCTCGCGCGTGAGCGCAGGGCCCAGGCCGCCGGTCAGTTGCATGCCGTGGCATGAGCCGCAGTCCTGGCGCACCATGTGCACCAGCTGGGCCTGGCGCTCGGGCGCGGGCTCGGTCTGGGCGCTGGCAGTGCCCGCCGCCGCCAGGGGCAGGGCCAGGCACAGCAGCAGGCGGGTCAGGATGGGCGTCATGTCAGGCATGGCAGCTAGGGCTTAGTAGACGTCGTGCTGGGTGTTGTAGACGTTGAACTTGCCCGTCGGCGTGACCAGGCGCTTGTCGTCGAGCACGGTCTTGCAGGTGCGCGTCTTGTCGTCGACGACCACGATGGCCGACTGCTTGTCCTTGGCACTCCACACCGAGAACCAGACCTCGTCGCCCGCCTTGTTGTACTCGGGCTGCACCACGCGCTTGGCACCGTCGTCCTTGATGTTGGCGCAGGCGGCAATGTCGATGATCTGCGGTGCCTTGGTCAGGTCGCGGATGTCGAACACGGCCACGCTCTGGCTGAGCTTGGGATCGGGGTTGAGCGTGGTGTCGACCCACAGGTTGTTGGACTTGGGGTGCGTCTTGATGAACAGCGAGCCGCCGCCCTGGCCTTCCAGCGTCTGCACGACCTTCCAGGCGTTGCTCTTGTGGCCCTTGGGATCGGTGCCGATGATGGCGATGCTCTCGTCACCCAAGCCAGAGGTAGCCCACACCGGGCCGAACTTGGGGTGCTTGAAGTTGGCGCCGCGGCCCGGGTGCGGGATCTTGCCCACGTCGATGATCGCCTCCAGCTTGCTCTTCTTGGTGTCGATCACCACGATCTGGTTGGACGAGTTGGCCGCCGTCAGGAAGTAGCGCTGTGTGCTGTCGAAGCCACCGTCGTGCAGGAACTTGGAGGTGGCGATCTTCGTCATCTTCAGGTTCGTCAGGTCGGTGTAGTCGACCATCCAGATCTTGCCGGTTTCCTTGGCGTTGACCAGGAACTCGGGCTTCTCGTGGCTGGAGACGATGGCGGCCACGCGCGGCTCGGGGTGGTACACGTTGTCGATGTCCATGCCGCGCGTGCCGACGACCTTGCGCGGCTTGAGCGTATCGCCGTCCATCAGCACGAACTGGGGCGGCCAGTAGGTGCCGGCAATCGCGATCTTGTCTTCCCAGCCCTTGAACTTGCTGGTCTCGATCGAGCGCGCCTCCAGGCCGACCTTGATCTCGGCGACGTTGTCGGGCTTCTCCATCCACAGGTCGATCAGGTTCACGCGTGCGTCGCGGCCGATCACGTACAGGTAGCGCCCGTTGGCGCCCATGCGCGAGATGTGCACTGCGTAGCCGGTCTTGACGATGTTGATGATTTCTTTCGTATCGCCGTCGATCAGCGCGATCGTGCCGTCGTCGCGCAGCGTCACCGAGAAGATGTTCTCGATGTTGTACTTGTTCATCTTCTTGGTCGGGCGCTCGGCGACGGGGATGTACTCCTTGCGGGTCTTCTCCATGTCCTCGAGCGAGAACTCGGGCGGCGTCGGCGGCGTGTGCTGCACGTAGCGCGCCATCAGATCCACGGTCGCCTCGTCGAAGTCACCCGAGGTCAGCCAGTTGGGCATGCCCGCCGGCGAGCCGTAGGCGATGAAGGTCTTGAGGTACTCGGTGCCGCGCTCCAGCGTGATGTCCGGAGTCAGTGCCTTGCCGGTAGCGCCCTTGCGCAGCACGCCGTGGCAGCCGGCGCAGCGCTCGAAGTAGATCTGGCGCGCGCGGTCGAACTCGGCTTGCGTCATGGCCGGCATCTTCGGATCGTCGGCACGGTGCATTTCCTCGCCGGACATCGAATACGGTGCGCCGCGGAACTGCGCCTCCGGACTCTTGACGTCGGTGGTGGGGGCGCCTGGCTCGGCCGGCTGCTGCGCCACGGCGGTCAGCGCGGTCGCGGACACGACAGCGGCGGCGGCCAGTGCGACCAGTTTGGCAATCCTCTTGTCTTTCATTTGTGGGTCCTCTGCATCACGGATCAGCGGTTGGGCGGGTTCGGGCTGCTGCCCTGACCCCCTCGCCGAGGTAGCTGTCCATTCCCTCTTCTTGCGAGTGACCCTATCGTCGCAGTGTCAATAGGGCGATGTCCTTGAACCAGGTCAAGGACGCACGCATCGGCTGTCAGAACAATCGGGGAAAACCCACAACTGGCAGCCCGCACGGGCAGTCTTTCCAGGCTTGCCACGAGAGAGATCACGATGAGCTTTATTGAACAAGCGCGCTGGTTCGGCACCACCGACACCCCCGAGACCGCCACCCGTCCCGGGCGCGTGACCCTGGTGGGGGCAGGCCCGGGCGACCCGGAATTGTTGACGCTGCGCGCCGTGAAGGCGCTGCGCGGCGCGCGCATGGTGCTCTACGACCATCTGGTGAGCAAGGACGTGCTGCGCTACGTGGCCGAGGACGCAGACCTGATCTACGTTGGCAAGGAGGCCTCGCACCACACCTTGCCGCAGGAGTCGATCATCGACCTGATGCTGCGCCTGGCGCGCAGCGGCCGCAGCCTGGTGCGCCTCAAGGGCGGCGACGGCTTCATCTTCGGGCGCGGCGGCGAGGAGGCCATGGCGCTGGCGCAGGCCGGCATCGCGTTCGACGTGGTGCCCGGCATCACCGCCGCGCAGGCCGCCGGCGCCTGCGCCGGCATTCCACTCACCCACCGCGACCATGCCTGCACGCTGGTGTTTGCCACTGGCCACCTGCGCGCCGGGCGCCAGGTGGAGCTGGACTGGCCGGCGCTGGCGCGGCTCAACCAGACCGTGGTGATCTACATGGGCGTGGGCAATCTGCCGGTGATCTGCAGCGAATTGCAGCGCCACGGCCTGCCCGGCGACACGCCGGCCGCGCTGGTCGAACAGGCGTCGCTGCCCAGCCAGCGCACCGTCGCCGGCACGCTGGAGCGGCTGCCGGCGCTGGCGCGCGAGCAGCGCGTGCGCGCGCCGGCGCTGATCGTGATTGGCTCCGTCGTCTCGCTGCAGCCGCAGCTGGCCGCTGGCATGGCGCAGCGGGCGCTGGAGCACGGCCTGGCGTAATCCCGGCATGGGCGAGTTTCGGGCATGATCAATGCCTGAAATTTCCCAGGTGGCCGGCATTGCGCCCAGCCACCACGATCCCATGCAACAAGACATCCTCATCAATTGGTCTCCGCAGGAGACGCGGGTGGCCGTGGTCGAAAACGGCGCGATCCAGGAACTGCACGTCGAGCGTGCGCTCGAGCGCGGCCTGGTCGGCAACGTCTATCTTGGCAAGGTCTCGCGCGTGCTGCCCGGCATGCAGTCGGCCTTTGTCGACATCGGCCTGGAGCGCGCCGCCTTTCTGCACGTGGCCGACGTCTGGCAGCGCCAGGAAGGCGGCGAAGCGCCGATGTTCGCGCGCAAGGGCGAGCCGGCCGTGCCCATCGAGAAACAGGTCTTCGAGGGCCAGTCGCTGATGGTGCAGGTCATCAAGGATCCGATTGGCAGCAAGGGCGCGCGCCTGTCCACGCAAATCAGCATTGCCGGGCGGCTGCTGGTGTTTTTGCCGCAGGACGACCACGTCGGTATTTCGCAAAAAATACCGTCCGGCGAGCGCGACGCGCTGCGCGCGCGCCTGCAGGCGCTGGTAGGCGACGAGGCGCACGGCGGCGTGGGCGGCGGTTTCATTTTGCGCACCAACGGCGAGGACGCCAGCGACGCCGAGCTGTCCGAGGACATCGCCTATCTGCGCAAGACCTGGCTGCGCATCAAGGAGGCGGCGCAGCGCCTGCCGGCCAAGTCGCTGCTGCACCAGGACCTGGATTTGCTGCGCCGCGTGCTGCGCGATCTGGTGGGCGAGGCCACGCAGAGCATCCGCATCGACTCGCGCGAGCAGTTTGCCGCGCTGCAGCTCTTTGGCAGCGAGTTCATGCCCGCGGCGGCGGCCAAGCTGCAGCTGTACAAGGGAGAGCGGCCGATCTTCGACCTGTACGCGATCGACGAGGAGATCGCGCGGGCGCTGGGGCGGCGCGTCGAGCTCAAATCGGGTGGCTACCTGATCATCGACCAGACCGAGGCGCTCACCACGGTGGACGTGAACACCGGCGGCTTCGTCGGTGCGCGCAACTTCGACGACACCATCTTCAAGACCAACCTGGAGGCGGCCGGCGCGATTGCCCGCCAGCTGCGGTTGCGCAACCTGGGCGGCATCATCATTGCCGACTTCATCGACATGCTGCGCGAAGACCATCAGCAGCAGGTGCTGGCCGAGTTTCGCAAGCAGCTGGCGCGCGACCGGGTCAAGACCATGGTTGGCGGCTTCTCGCCGCTGGGGCTGGTCGAGCTCACGCGCAAGCGCACGCGCGAGTCGCTGGCGCACATACTGAGCGAGCCCTGCCCGACCTGTCACGGCGTGGGCGAGATCCGCACCGCGCGCAGCGTCTGCTACGACGTCCTGCGCGAGCTGCTGCGCGAGGCGCGCCAGTTCAATCCGCGCGAGTTCCGCGTGATCGCGGCGCCGCAGGTCATCGACCTGTTCCTGGATGAGGAAAGCCAGCACCTGGCCGGGCTGTCGGACTTCATCGGCAAGCCGATCTCGCTGCAGGCCGAGACGGTGATGGCACAGGATCAGTACGACATCGTGCTGCTATAGCAGGCGCTGCGCGCGGTGGCGCCCCGCCGCGGTCAGCGCATGTCCGCCGTGTGCACGCCAAAGTGGCCGGCGCGGCGGTCGGCAAAAAAACATTCCAGCGTGTGGCGCACGGTGCGAAACGCCAGTGCTTCCCAGGGGATGTCTTGCTCGTCGAACAGGCGCGCCTCGATGGTTTCGTGCCCGGGGTCGAACCGGTCGTTGTGCAGCCTGGCCAGGTGGTAGATGTGCACCTGGCCGACCAGCGGCACGCTCATCACCGTAAACAGCGCGCCCAGCGTGAACTGCGCACCTGCTTCTTCCACGGTTTCGCGCGCCGCGCCTTCGGCCACGGTCTCGCCCAGCTCCATGAAGCCCGCGGGCAGCGTCCACTTGTATTTGCGCGGCTCGATGTTGCGCTGGCACAGCAGCACCTGATCGCCGAGCACCGGCACGGTGCCGACCACGGTCAGCGGGTTTTCATACTGGATGGTGCCGCAGGCGGTGCAGATGGCACGCTCGCGCGTGTCGCCGTCGTCGGGAACGCGGTATTGCACGGGCGCGCCGCATTGGTTGCAAAACTGAATATGGGGGCGATAGAGCATGCAGGAGGACAGTGGGGCGCAAGGGGCGGGAGTCAGGCGACGTGCAGGCGCAGAGGCGCCAGGCCGTCGATGCCGGCTTCGAGCGTGTCGCCCGGCTGCACCGCGGCGACGCCCTCGGGCGTGCCGGTGAAGATCAGGTCGCCGGGCTGCAGCTGCCAGGCGCGCGAGAGGTGTTCGATGGTTTCGGCCACGCTCCAGATCAGCTGATCGATGCTGCTGCGCTGGCGCTCCTGGCCGTTGACCTGCAGCCAGATGCCCGCCTTGTCGATGGCGCCCGCCTGGGCCGCGGGCGTGAGCGCTCCAATCGGTGCGCTGGCGTCGAAGCCCTTGGCGATGCACCAGGGCCGGCCCTGCTTCTTCATCTCGGCCTGCAGATCGCGGCGCGTCATGTCCAGCCCCACCGCATAGCCCCAGACATGGCTGGGCGCGTCGGCCGCGGCAATGTCGCGCCCGCCCTTGCCGATGGCCACGACCAGCTCCACCTCGTGGTGCAGGTCTTGCGTCAGTGGCGGATAGGCCATGCGTGCGCTGCTGTCCGGCCCCGCGGGAACGACTGCGTCAGCCGGTTTCATGAAGAAGAACGGCGGCTCGCGGCCTGTGAATCCCATCTCGCGCGCATGCGCCGCGTAGTTGCGGCCCACGCAGTAGATGCGATGCACGGGGAAGAGGGCATCACTGCCGCGCACGGGCACACAGGCCTGGGGCAGGGGGGCGATCACGTAGGACATGGGCGGGGTGGGCGTGAGAGGGCAATGCCTTGCAGTGTGCCACGCCCCGCGTATGCTTTGCAGCCATGCAACCCATTTCCAGCCCTGCCTTCAGCGCCACTCCCGGCTCCATCCCCAGCGATTGGCTGCCCCCCGACTGGCCGGCCCCCGCCCATGTGCATGCGCTGCACACCACGCGCCAGGGCGGCTGCAGCGCACCACCCTGGGACAGCTTCAACCTGGGGCGCTCCGTGGGCGACGATCCGGCCGCTGTCGAGGCCAACTGGCGCGCCCTGGCGCGGGCCGTCGCCGGCGCAGGCGAACAGGTGCGGCTGCCCTGGCTGCGCCAGGTGCATGGCACGCGGGTACAGGTGCTGGATGGAAATACGCCGTCGGGCCAGGAGGCCGATGCGTGCATGACGCGCTCGCGCCATGTGGCCTGCACGGTCATGGCCGCCGACTGCCTGGCGGTGCTGCTGACGGATCAAGAGGGTAGCTGCGTCGCAGCGGCCCACGCGGGCTGGCGTGGGCTGGCGGGCGGCGTGCTTGAAGAGGTGGTGGCGCGCCTGCGCGCGACATCGCCCGGGTCGCTGGCGCTGATGGCGTGGCTGGGCCCCTGCATCGGGCCGACTGCCTTCGAGGTGGGGCCCGAGGTGCGGCAGGCATTCATCGCGCAGGACGCGCAGGCGGATCGGCACTTCGCGCCGGGCGCGCGGCCGGGCAAATACCTGGCCGACCTGGCGGCGCTGGCGCGCCAGCACCTGGTGCGCGCAGGCGTCACCGCGCTCTATGGCAACGACAGCAGCGCCGACTGGTGCACGGTGGGCGCGCCGCTACGGTTCTTCTCGCACCGGCGCGACAGCGTCCGGCTCGGCAGCACCGGGCGCATGGCCGCCAGCATCTGGATGGCGTGACTGCTGCTGGCTGCGTGCGCGCAGCGCCCGCTTGCGCGCCGGCGTACCCAGAATGTAGAGCACGATGGACAGCGGCAGGATGCCGTAGAACACCAGCGTGATGGCCGCACCCAGCAGCGAACCGTGGGGAGAAAAGGCTTCCGCGAGGGCCATCATCACGGTGATGTAGAGCCAGCCAATGGCAACGAGGTACATGGATACGGGAATAGGTCAAAGATACTAATCACAACCCCTGTCTCAGGAGTGACACCGGATATCATGACCCGATCAACAACAGAAAGTGTCGGAGGAGAAGCCATGCATTCTGATGCAGACTGGCAAGAGAGCGCACGCCAATTCCAGGCCATGGTGCAGGACAACTGGGGCCGCATGCTGCAGGCGCTGCAGCCGATGACCAGTGCACAGGCGGGCGGGTCAGCGTCGGCGCAGCCGCCGCTGCCGTCCATTACTTTCGCCCCTGAGCGGCTGGCCCAGTTGCACCAGCAGTATCTGGAGGACGCCCGAAACCTGTGGAGCCAGAGCGGACAGCCAGAGCCCGACGCGAAGAGCCGTGACAGGCGTTTTGCGGGTCAGGGCTGGGCGTCCAATCCTATGGCTTCCTTCGCGCTGGCGCTCTACCAGACGAATGAGCGCGTACTCAAAGGCCTGGCCGATGCGGTGCAGACCGACGAGAAGACGCGCGCGCGCATCCACTTTGGCGTGGATCAGTGGCTGGCCGCAATGGCGCCGAGCAACTTCCTTGCGCTCAACCCCGATGCGCTGGAGAAAGCGGTGCAGACCCGGGGCGCCAGCCTGGCCAAGGGCGTGGCCAACCTGCTGCACGACATGCGCCAGGGCTATATCTCGATGACCGACGAGAGCAATTTCGAGGTGGGGCGCAACGTCGCCACCACTGAAGGCGCGGTGGTCTACGAGAACGAACTGTTCCAGCTGCTGGAGTACAAGCCGCTGACCGACAAGGTGTACGAGCGGCCGCTGCTGATGGTGCCACCGTGCATCAACAAGTACTACATCATGGACTTGCAGCCGTCCAACTCGCTGATCCGCTACGCGGTCTCGCAGGGCCAGCGCACCTTTGTCGTAAGCTGGCGCAATCCCGATGCGTCGCTTGCCGACAAGACCTGGGACGATTACATCGGCGCCGCGGTGCTCGACGCCATCGCCGTGGTGCAGCGCATCGGCGGTGCCAAGCAGATCAACGCCCTGGGCTTTTGCGTGGGCGGCACCATGCTGGCCAATGCGCTGGCCGTGCTGGCCGCGCGCGGCGATGACACGGTGGCCAGCGCCACCTTCCTGACGACGCTGATGGACTTCACCGAAACCGGTGTGCTGGACGTGTTCATCGACAAGGCCTTCGTGCAGCTGCGCGAGACGCAAATGGGACAGGGCGGGCTGATGAAGGGCCAGGACATGGCCGCCACGTTCAGTTTTCTGCGCCCCAACGACCTGGTGTGGAACTACGTCGTCGGCAACTACCTCAAGGGCGAGACGCCGCCGGCCTTCGACCTGCTGTACTGGAACTGCGACAGCACCAACCTGCCTGGCCCGTTCTACGCTTGGTATCTGCGCAATTTCTACCTTGAGAACAAGCTGGTGCAGCCCGGCGCGCTGACCGTGTGCGGCGAAAAGCTCGATCTGGGCAAGGTCAAGCTGCCGGTCTATCTCTACGGCTCGCGCGAGGATCACATCGTGCCCATCGATGCGGCATACGCGTCCACCCAGGTGCTGGCGGGCAAGAAGCGTTTCGTCATGGGGGCCTCGGGCCACATCGCCGGCGTGATCAACCCGCCGGCGGCCAACAAGCGCAGCCACTGGTTGCGCGAGGACGGCAAATTTCCCGCAGCGCTGCAGGACTGGGTGGACGGCGCAGCCGAGCACCCGGGCAGCTGGTGGGACGATTGGGCCGCATGGCTGGCCAGCCATGCGGGCAAGCAAAAAACCGCTCCCAAGGACTATGGGCGTGCGCCGCAATACCAGGCGATCGAGCCGGCGCCGGGCCGCTACGTCAAGCAGAAATCCTGACGGCACGCCGTTGTTGATTTTTACAAAGGAGAGAACCATCATGCAAGACATCGTCATTGTTTCGGCCGTGCGCACGGCCGTCGGTAAATTCGGTGGAGCGCTGGCCAAGACGCCCGCCACGACACTGGGCTCCATCGTCATCAAGGAGGCGCTGGCGCGCGCGGGCGTGGGGCTCGACCAGGTCGGCGAGGTCATCATGGGCCAGGTTCTGGCCGCGGGCTGCGGGCAGAACCCGGCGCGCCAAGCCATGATGGCCGCCGGCGTCGACCGGCATACACCGGCGCTGACGATCAACGCAGTCTGCGGCTCGGGCCTGAAGGCCGTGATGCTGGCAGCGCAGGCGGTTGCCGCGGGTGACAGCGAGATCGTCGTTGCCGGCGGCCAGGAGAACATGAGCCTGGCGCCGCACGTTCTCAACGGCTCGCGCGAAGGCCAGCGCATGGGCGACTGGAAGATGGTCGACTCGATGATCGTCGACGGCCTGTGGGACGTATACAACCAGTACCACATGGGCATCACGGCCGAGAACGTCGCCAAGCAGCACGCCATCACGCGCGAGATGCAGGACGCGCTGGCGCTGGCCAGCCAGCAAAAGGCCGCGGCCGCGCAGGACGCGGGCCGCTTCAAGGACGAGATCGTCCCGGTCAGCATCCCGCAGCGCAAGGGCGATCCGGTCGTCTTTGATGCCGATGAATACCTCAACCGCAAGACCAGCGCCGACGCGCTGGCCGGCCTGCGCCCGGCGTTCGACAAGGCAGGCAGCGTGACCGCGGGCAATGCCTCGGGCATCAACGATGGCGCCGCCGCCGTTGTGGTGATGAGCGCAGCCAAGGCCGCCGCACTGGGCTTGAAGCCGCTGGCGCGCATCGCCGGCTACGCCACCAGCGGGCTCGATCCGGCGACGATGGGCATGGGGCCGGTGCCGGCCTCGCGCAAGGCCCTGTCACGTGCGGGCTGGAGCGTGGGCGACGTCGATCTGTTCGAGCTCAACGAGGCGTTCGCCGCACAGGCCTGTGCGGTCAATCAGGAACTGGGCGTCGATCCGTCCAAGGTCAACGTCAACGGCGGCGCGATCGCCATTGGCCACCCGATTGGCGCTTCGGGCTGCCGCATCCTGGTGACGCTGCTGCACGAGATGCAGCGCCGCGATGCCAAGAAGGGCCTGGCCGCACTGTGCATCGGCGGCGGCATGGGTGTGTCGCTGGCCCTGGAGCGCTGACGGGCGGCTTTGGCAAGAGCGCGCCACTGGCGGTTTACCCGTAAATGGCGCGTCAGCAAACCCCGCTACAGTGCAAGAGAGCAAGTATTTTCAGGCCAACGAGGAGAAACGCCATGAGTCAGCGAGTTGCATACGTCACCGGAGGCATGGGTGGCATCGGTACCGCCATCTGCCAGCGCCTGCACAAGGAAGGCTTCAAGGTCATTGCCGGCTGCGGCCCCACGCGTGATTACCAGAAATGGCTGGATGAGCAAAAGGCGCTGGGCTACACGTTCTACGCGTCGGTCGGCAATGTCAGCGACTGGGATTCGACGGTCGACGCCTTCGTCAAGGCCAAGGAGGAGCACGGCAACATCGACGTGCTGGTCAACAACGCCGGCATCACGCGCGATCGCATGTTCGTGAAGATGACGCGCGAGGATTGGGACGGGGTGATCGACACCAACCTCAACTCCATGTTCAACGTGACCAAGCAAGTGGTCGCCGACATGGTGGACAAGGGCTGGGGCCGCATCATCAACATCTCCAGCGTCAACGGTGAGAAGGGCCAGGCGGGCCAGACCAACTATTCGGCAGCCAAGGCCGGCATGCACGGCTTCACGATGGCGCTGGCGCAAGAGATGGCCACCAAGGGCGTCACGGTAAATACGGTGGCGCCGGGCTACATCGGCACCGACATGGTCAAGGCCATCCGCCCCGACGTGCTTGAGAAAATCGTCGGCACCGTGCCGGTCAAGCGCCTGGGCGAGCCCAGCGAGATCGCCTCCATCGTTGCCTGGCTGGCCAGCGATGAGGGCGGCTACGCCACCGGCTCCGAGTTCTCGGTCAACGGTGGTCTCCACATGAAGTAAGCCCTGCGGCTTGAAAAGACAAACCCCGCCTTGGCGCAGTGCCGCTCAGTTAAGCCTGAGCGGCATTTTTCTTGATGGGGTAGTGAGTCTTGGTCATGCGCACCTCACGCGGGTAACGTCTGTCGGGTCTGCGAGGTGGCAGCACAAAGCGGCGAATGTTTTGCCG